>NZ_RCOO01000185.1:0-2109 GCF_003987485.1 Spiroplasma endosymbiont of Megaselia nigra | reverse complement strand
CTCTTTTTTGATACAAAAAGATTAAAACTTACATTAATTATATACTAATAATTTACCAATACAATACTTTATGTAAATAAATACTAAACTTAATATATTCGATTGCTAATTTGGCCCTTAAAACTACCAATAAAAGATATTAAACAAGATAAAATTTTTAAAATAAGTTCTAATTTTACTTATATATATATATTGCAGTAGATCTTGATAAAAATTTTTAAGATTAAGAAAAGGGGAAGAACAAGTGTGAAAAAATTACTTAGTTTATTAAGTGTATTAACAATTAGTGGAACTGCTATACCAACAACAATTGCTGCCAGCGGTTATAAAAAAGAAGAAACTATCAAAAATAAAATTAATTATTTACAATCAAATAATTTAAAAAATTTAAATATAAATAAAAGAAACAATAATTCTCCTGAAAATGAATCCCCAATTTTACATATTTCGGGTAGTGTTCATGATTTTTTTAAAGATTTGTGTAAAATTATTGAGTATTTGCAAAGAAATGATATAATTAGAACAATTAGGGGACAAGTGGGTGCCGGAGATCCCGAAAATCCTATATCTTGCGGGATTGATGGTCATACGCCTCGTGAAAATTATTTTATAAATCCAAATTCTATCTATAATTATTTTATTGTTCCAGTTGTAATAGAACACAATGAACAATCACAAATGATAAGATTGGTTTTTAGTTCTAGAAATTTTTATTTGACAGGTTTCATTAATAATGGAAATTATTATTATTTTAATGAGGAAAATAATTTAGATAATATATCTGGATATATTGGTCAACGTTTAAATTTTAATGGAAGTTATGGAAATCTAATTGGTAGTAATGCAAATCCTCAAATTACTTGATCAGGTATAGAAGATGCTTTTTTTAATTTATCTAATATAGGGGGAACTAATGCTCCTAGTGAAGATATTTTAAAAGCTTCTTTATTTAGGGTTGTTTTATCAACATCAGAAAGTATGCGTTTTAGAGATGTACAAAATTTAATTATAAATAGTGTTTCAAGTCATACTTTTCCCGGGATACCAGTATACTGACAAAATAATTTTAAAGATATTGTAAAAGACTGAAGCAAAACAACCAAGGATGCTATTAATCATTTAAATAGTAACCATAATTTGATAAGTTTTGATAAAATACACAGTATATTAGTTTTTACATATTTAATTGCCAATTACTTTAATAGTTGTAATACAAGAAATGCTGGGGATTTAAATAATAATGAATATTGTTTCAATGTTCCGGAAAGAGTGTTTCATTATGATGAAACTAATAAAGAAGATAAAATAATTTTTCATGAATCCCAATTAGGTGATTATGCAAATTACTATATACACACCTTTAATTTGGGTAAAATAAACTCAGTTGAAAATTATAAAAAAATTGAGTTTATAGGTGATGTACATAGTGATTGTTGAGGAGCAAGAACAGAATGAGGTTCATGAAATTATAATAATGAATCAGAGTGTGATACTACCAAAGTAAAAGGTAGAAGCATTAAAAAATTCTTAGAAGAAAATAATAATAATTTATCATCAGCAATAACAGAAGGTAAAATTACTAGAAAAAATTCTTGAAATGAAATTGAAAATGCTGCTAAAATTTATCTTCAAAGTTTTAATGATTGAGATTCATCAGCTAATATTTTAGTTAGTCAAAAATTTGGTTTAACATATTATTTTGATGAAGAAGATAAAAATTATTATTTACAAGTTATATGTTATCAAAATTTAAATTGATGAGCTTCAAGCGCTAATTTAATAGGAAAAATAAAAATTGGTAATGGAATTGGACTGTTTAATTAATTAAAATGAAAAAAATATTAAGTCTTTTAGGAACAATTACTTTAATTGGAACAAGTACAACAAGTTTAGTTGCTTGTAATACACCACAAGAATATACACCCGAAGAATTAAAAGAACTAAAAGAAAAAAACAAAGTAAATACTGCTAACCAAGAAATTAAAGACAATTTAGAATGAATAGCACCACAAGAAAAACCATTTAATACAGTTGATAATAAATATTATTATGTAGTATGGCGTGGAAATGAAAAAGATAATTGAATAATTAGTAAATTTAAAAACAATA
>NZ_RCOO01000184.1:0-2111 GCF_003987485.1 Spiroplasma endosymbiont of Megaselia nigra | reverse complement strand
GATATTACTGATGATATTGAAATCATTAAAACACAATTGCAAAGTGTTTATGATGAATTAATTAAGGTACAAACAGTTAATACTGGTGGCGTACCAAAATTAGAAAACAAGGAAAAAAATATTTTAGATACAGACAATGTATTTAATAAATAAGAAAGAAGGTATAAAATTATGGCACAAAACCCACAAAGAATTTTTGGCGATATTGCTAATCAAGCAACACAAAAAGATTGTGAATCATTTAACCAATGATATCTACATAAATATCAACAAAAATTTATCTGAGAGGCATTATTTGCGTGAAAAGAAGCAAATAAGTTTGGTTTAACATATAAAAAAAAGAAAAATATTCAATATAGTGAAGGTATAGGAAAAGATGGAAAAGTATTTAATACTGACGACAATCTTTTAAACTATACTGAAGTAAAGTTTGAAGATGGAACAGTTGAATTAGATACAATTTTAACTTTTGCTCGTAAATTAGACCCTGTAGAAAGTGATTTTAATCCCAATCTTTGAGCAGCTGATATTGAACAAGCAATGGATACTGAAGTTGCTTATAAACGTAATAAAATTTTAGAAATTATTAACAATGGTCAAGTTACAACTATTCAAGGGAAAAAAGCAGATGATACAAATGCTTTACAAATCCACGATGAAATTATGGATAAAATATATGAAAATGGCTTTACTCCATCATAAACGGTTGTTTTAGGTTCGGCTGATTTTATTCGTGGAATTCGTAATAAATTACAGTTACAACTTGGAGCAAATGACCAAATAAATAGCGTAATTGCAACAAGCGGAGCAATGAAAACCGTTGAAGGAACAACATATTATATGGTTCCTAAAAAATTACCAATTATTAATAAAGATGGTTCAGAAGGAACAATTAGTCTATTACCAGGAGGTGTTAATGCAATTGCTTTTAAATTTAGCAGAAAATATGACCCTCTTATTTTACGTAAAAAAGACCATACTCCGTTAAGAGTTGGTGCTGCTGCGTTAGGTACTGGTATGGGTAATACTTTAATTATGGAAAGAGTTTTATATTTAGGTGGAGCAGTAGTTGAACCTAATGGAATTATTAAACATATTGTTGCAAAAATTTATACTAGGAAAAGAGAAATCAGTAATATTAATAGAATAGATAAACCAACTATTCGTGTTGCAGACCCAACACAAGCAACAGCCGAGCAATTAAAACCACAATTTAAAGATGTTGTTTTAAAAGCAGTAAAAGCCGTAGATAGTTCTTTAACTGAAAGTGATTATGATTACTTTATTGAAAGTAGAGGTGAGGACTGACCTATTGATATTACAAATGATAAAACTGTTGAAGTTCAAATTGAAGGTAAAAACAACGCTACTGGTCAAACAAATCCGATTGATGTTAAAATTAAAAATTATTAATAGTACTAAAAATAGTACTTTTTCATTTGATAGATATGCCAATTGGAACATCTAAAACAGCCCTTATTTATGCTGTTAAAAAAAATCCAACTAGATTGTCAATCCAACAACAAGAAAAAAGTTTTGGGTTACAATTACTAGAATTTTTAGGAATTCAAGTTTTAGCACTTGGTTTATCAGTTTTAACTGGTGGAGTTGCTTCGGCTGTTGGTATTGGTGCGGGATTATCTAATTTTGCCGCAGCATTTATCTCGTTTGGAGTAGAAATAGCAACCGATTTTGCCGTAAATCAAATATACGATAAATTAACCTCAGAAGTAACAACAAAAAGTACTGTCTTAAATTTGTTACCAGCAATTGGTGGTGTTGGTAAATTAACGCGTGCTGCTCGTACAACTAGAATTTTAAAATTAGCAAAAGAAACTAAATTACTTGAAAAATTAGGTGTAATAACTGCTAATAACTTAGAAGATATTGTAAAACAAGTTACAGGTAAAAAGGTTTTATCTGATAAATTAATATTTGATTTTACAAAGCAGGCTAATAATGAAACTTTATTATATACAATTGGAAAATTAGCCCGAAATGATTTTTATAAAGGTTTTAAAGTTTCTAATTTAGAAACAATTAATAATTTATTAAAAATTGAGAAAAATATTCAAAAAATAAGTCCTAAATTAGTTCAAAAAATACCACGC
>NZ_RCOO01000183.1:0-2115 GCF_003987485.1 Spiroplasma endosymbiont of Megaselia nigra | reverse complement strand
AGTTTTCATTCTTTATTAAAAAAAGCAACAATTCATAACAATATTTACTTATCGCATGACGAATATATTAATGATGTTAAAAAATGAAATAAATGATATTCAAGCCGCAAAGAAAAGGATATAATAAATAAAAGTTTATAAACCTTTTTTACTAATACTTACTTTTTGGGGTGCACTCTATTTCTTAGTAAAATTTTAACATAATTTTTATTTTAGATGTTCATTTCTGAGTTGATTTGTTGAACTTGCATTTACAATCTACAAGTTAATAAAAATAATAAAAAAATATTAAAATATAGGGTTGAAATGAAAAAATATTCGTATAAAATTGAAATCTTCTGCGAAAATTTTTCTAAAAAAGAGTATAATAATATATGGCAATAATTTCATTGCTAGTATTCCACTTATATATTTAAAATTAATACTTCTTACTTAATCTTTTAAGTAAAGGAGAAATAATTATGCAAACACACATATGAGTAATTATCCTTATTGCTGTTGCAATAGGTTCTTACTTTCTTGGATATTTATTTGAAAAATATTTAAGATTTAAATTAATCAAAAAAACAAAATTAAAAATTAAACAAGCAGAAGATAAAGCAAAAAAAATTATTAATGCTGCTAAAGCAGATGGACGCGTTGAAGCAGCACAAATTAGACAAGAAATGAAAGATGAATTAACTCGCAAACGTGAAGAATTTTTAGCAACCGAAAAATTTTTAGTAGATAGAGAACGTTTAATTGTTGAGAGAGAAGAAGTATTAAATGGCAAAGAGCAAGAAGTGTTTCGCAAGAAAGAAGAATTGCAAGGAAAGATTAACTATTATCAAGAAATGGTAGAACGAAATCTTCATCAACTTGAAAAAGTTGCCTGATATTCACTTGAAGAAGCAAAAGATGTTCTTTTTAAAGAAATAAGTGATCGGTATCAAAAGGAAATTGGTGAATTTTTACGAAATGCTGAAAATACTGCAAAAATTAATGCCAAACAAACAGCCATTAACATTATTACTACTGCAATTGAACGTTATGCAGCAAAAGTTGTGGTAGAAAAAACAACGACTTCAATTTATTTAGAAGATAATAATATGAAAGGACGAATTATTGGGAAAGATGGACGTAATATTCGTACATTTGAAATAGCGGCAGGGGTTGATTTAATTATTGATGATACACCTAATGTTGTACAAATTTCATCTTTTAACCCAATTCGTCGGGAAATTGCAAAAAAAACTTTAGAAAAATTATTACTTGATGGCCGAATTCAACCAACGCGAATTGAAGAAACAATCAAATTAGAACAAGAAGAAATCGAAATTACAATTCTTGAAGCAGGAAAAGAAATTGCGGCTGAATTAGCAATTGATAATTTAGATATTGAATTAATTCGTCACTTAGGAATTTTAAAATATCGAACTAGTTATGGTCAAAATGTCTTATTACATTCTGTCGAAGTAGCAAAATTAGCAGCAATAATGGCAAGTGAACTGGGGTTAGACCCTGCAATTGCAATGCGTGCTGGGTTATTACATGATATTGGAAAAGCAGTTGATTTTGAAAATGAAGGAAGTCATGTTACTTTAGGTGTTCAAATTGTAACAAAATGTAATGAACATCCAATTATTATTAATGCGATCGCTTCGCATCATGGCGAAGTACCAGTAACTAATCCTTATTCTGTTTTAGTATCAGCTGCTGATACGTTGTCAGCTGCTCGTCCAGGCAGTCGCAATAATACTGTTGAAAATTATATTGCTCGAATGAATGAGCTAGAAAAAATTTGCCAAACAGTCCATGGTGTCCAATCAGCTTATGTTTTACAAGCAGGACGACAAATTCGAGTTATTGTTAATCCAATTATTAATGATGATACTCGTACTCATAAAATTGCGCTTGATATTAAGGAAAAAATTAAACAAGCAAAGGCAATTCCTGGTGATATTGTTATTACAGTTATCCGTGAATTACGAGTTACGAAAACTGTTATTTAAAGAATAAAATTTAAGACCGCACCCCAAAAAGTAAGTAAAATTAAAAAAGAACTTTACTAAACTTTTAGAGGAGGTGCATTTTTTAATGGCAGGAAAAGAACAAAAATTTAAAACATATACTGCA
>NZ_RCOO01000182.1:0-2150 GCF_003987485.1 Spiroplasma endosymbiont of Megaselia nigra | reverse complement strand
TTTTTACTGCTAAAAAAACATCAGAACCATAAGCAAAAGGTAATAATTGGCCTTTTTTAATAGCCTTAGTTTCAAATTTAGACAATATTTTTTTAGTTTTATCAGTAATTTTATTAATTACTTTTTGTTTAATAGTAATTATTTGTTTTTCAATTGGGGCTAATAATTTTTTAGTTACTTTTTGAATATAAAAATTTGGGTTTAAATGATTTAAAACTTTATTTAATTTAATTGGTGTTTGATGCAAAATATTTAATAATTTATTATTATATACTTTGCTACCACGCATTAAATTAGCATTTAATAGTAGGTTTTTACCAACACCTTTTTTATGAAGATTAGTCATAATGTTATATCACTCATTAGTATTAATTTTGCTTATTTTATCAATATTTAATCCATATTCAGACAATCATTTATTAGCATTTTTTTCATTTACGCGTGGTATTTTTTGAACTAATTTAGGACTTATTTTTTGAATATTTTTCTCAATTTTTAATAAATTATTAATTGTTTCTAAATTAGAAACTTTAAAACCTTTATAAAAATCATTTTGAGCTAATTTTCCAATTGTATATAATAAAGTTTCATTATTAGCCTGTTTTGTAAAATCAAATATTAATTTATCAGATAAAACCTTTTTACCCCTAACTTGTTTTACAACATCTTCTAAATTATTAGCAGTTATTACACCTAATTTTTCAAGTATTTTAGTTTCTTTTGCTAATTTTAAAATTCTAGTTGTGCGAGCAGCACGCGTTAATTTTCCAATACCACCAATTGCTGGTAACAAATTTAAGGCAGTACTTTTTGCTGTTACTTCTGATGTTAATTTATCGTATATTTGATTTACAGCAAAATCGGTTGCTGTTTCTACTCCAAACGATATAAATGCTGCGGCAAAATTAGATAATCCCACACCGAGACCAACAGCAGATGCTACACCACCAGTTAAAACTGATAAACCAAGGGCTAAAACTTGAATTCCTAAAAATTATAATAATTGTAAACCAAAACTTTTTTCTTGTTGTTGGATTGACAATCTAGTTGGATTTTTTTTAACAGCATAAATAAGGGCTGTTTTAGATGTTCCAATTGGCATATCTATCAAACGAAAAAGTACTATTTTTTAGTACTATTAAGAATTTTTAATTTTAACATCAATCGGATTTGTTTGACCAGTAGCATTGTTTTTACCTTCAATTTGAACTTCAACAGTTTTATCATTTGTAATATTAATTGGTCAATCTTCACCTTTACTTTCAATAAAGTAATCAAAATCACTTTCAGTTAAAGAACTATTTACGGCTTTTACCGCTTTTAAAACAACATCTTTAAATTGTGGTTTTAACTGTTCGGCTGTTGCTGTTGCTGGTTCTGTAACATGAATATTTGGTTTATCTAATTTATTAATTTTACTAATATCAGTTTTTGTAACAATATGTTTAATAATTCCTTTTGGTTCAACTACTGCTCCACCTAAATATAAAACTCTTTCCATAATTAAAGTATTACCCATACCAATACCTAATGCAGCACCACCAACTCTTAACGGAGTATGGTCTTTTTTGCGTAAAATAAGCGGGTCATATTTTTTGCTAAATTTAAAGGCAATTGCATTAACACTATCTGGTAATAGAGTAATTGTTCCTTCTGAACCATCTTTATTAATAATTGGTAATTTTTTAGGAACCATATAGTATGTTGTTCCTTCAACAGTTTTCATTGCTCCACTTGTTTCAATTACGCTATTTATTTGGTCATTTGCTCCAAGTTGTAACTGCAATTTATTACGAATTGCACGAATAAAATCAGCCGAACCCAATACAACTGTTTCTGATGGGGTAAAGCCATTTTCATATATTTTATCCATAATTTCATCGTGGATTTGTAAAGCATTTGTATCATCTGCTTTTTTCCCTTGAATAGTTGTAACTTGACCATTGTTAATAATTTCTAAAATTTTATTACGTTTATAAGCAACTTCAGTATCCATTGCTTGTTCAATATCAGCTGCTCAAAGATTGGGATTAAAATCACTTTCTACAGGGTCTAATTTACGAGCAAAAGTTAAAATTGTATCTAATTCAACAATTCCATCTTCAAATTCCACTGTTGAATATTTTAGTAGGTTATCATCAGTATTAAAT
>NZ_RCOO01000181.1:0-2170 GCF_003987485.1 Spiroplasma endosymbiont of Megaselia nigra | reverse complement strand
CATTTTAATAAATGACTTTTTATATTTCTAATATAATCAATGATAATTTTTCATTATTCTTATTAAATAATTTTAAATTATTAATATTAATTTGTTCTTTTTCTGTAAAAATTGTAATATTATAATTCCCATAACCCCATATCCCAGATATTTCAATTTGATTTAAAGCAAATAGTTTTTCATTATATGTTATATTAATATTATATTCAACTAAATCTTTAGTCATGTTTGTTCAAACTGCCTTAGAATAAAGTAATCTATATCATTGAGAAAAAAAGTTTAAATATTCTTCTATTTTGTCGTTAGAAACAATTAAATTAGTTAAATATTTTCCATATTCACCATCAGATAATTTAATTTCTGCCGGAATAAGTGAAGGAATATTATTTGTTTCTAATTCATTTGTTAATGATAGTCAATTAAAATAATTTGCCTCTAATTGATAAATAATATTTTCTGAAATATCTTTGTTTTTAACAGTTACTTTAATTTCATCATCATTGTTTTTGATATTATTTTGATTTTTTAAATTTCAATCTGTAATCTGTCCAGTTTTAGGTGAAATAAACGGTGTGTTTGGTTCACTATTACTATTTCAACGATAAACTACTTTAAAATAATTATTACTTTTATCTCACCATTCTTTAAATGGTATAAATTTTTCTTCATATATATATAAATTAATTGTTGTGGGTTTAAAACTGTAAATTTTTAAAAATAAATCACGGTTATTTAAACCATCAAGTTTTATTGACACTTTGTTAGAAGATAATGTTACGTTATTTTTAAATTTAATAATACGTCAATCAGCATTTTCATCACCACGCCATACAACAAAATATCATTTATTATCAACTTGATTAAATGGTTTTTCACTTGCATCAACTTCTTCTCAATAATTTATTGGTGTTGGTGGAGTAGAACCACCACTAAAATTAAAATATGATGAAATTAATTTAACTTTACAATGTTCAAATTCTCAATACCCAGTTTCTAATTCTCTTGGATTAGACATTAATTCAAAATAATAAGGAGAAAATAATTTAACATCATCATTATAACCTTTATTAATAGCGTATTTACTATATGTATAATTTGATAACATATAGATAATTTGTTTAAATCTTTTTACAGCATTATCATTTAAAGATTTATAATTATCTAATTTTCAATTTTCAAATAAACCATCAATGACATCTTCGGGTTTTTGCCCTTCGAATTTTTGGCGTAATTCTGCTGCTTTATTAGTAGGATTACCCCTTTCATCGTATTTTGCTCCTTGAAATTTTCGATCATAATTATAACAATATGTTAAATAATTTAACAAAACAATATTTAATTCTTTAACATCTAATAATCCTAATATATCTTTACCTTGAATATAGTTTTTGGCAATATTTCATGGTAAAAAACTTTCCGTAAATCAATATTGAAATATTCGTACATTAGGATTTGTTTCAATGGGCATTGATAACAAAGGTACTAAACTAGCATTTTCAACTATTGATGATGGATAAGAATAAACACCATTCACATTACCTCAACATTTAATATTTCCAAATAACATTGATTTAGGATACTTAATTTCAATTCCAGTAAATACAGCATCTTCAGGTAATGATTTTTGTAAAACTAAATGAATACTATTTTGGTTTTTTCATTTAAAATCAGTTATTTTTACTAAATGCGTAGATTTAATAATATCTACACCATCAGGTGAATAAGGGCGTTTATATTCTTCAATAATATAACATTCATTTTTATTGTCTTCACTAATTGGTTCATTAATAGATACTATTTTTAAGTCATAAGATTCTAAAAATTCTTTGTCTTTTTTTGAAATATCATTAATTAAAATATCTTTTTCATCAATCATTATATAACTAGTGCTATTATCTTGAATTGTAGTATTTTGTTGAATTTGTAATTTAAAATTAAAGTCACTAATTTCATAACCAGTTATTTTAATATATTCATCTTTATCAATAAAACCTATTTTAACGCTATTTTGAGAGTAGTTTAAGGTTGGTTTTTGCTTTGTCTTAACAAGATTATTAATTTTATAAATGTATAAGGTTCTGGCACGGTCTTCACTAAATAATTGTTCTAAATTGGGGTCGCTATATTGTGATTGATTAGCAAAATCTAACGGAATACTATCAATTGAATA
>NZ_RCOO01000180.1:0-2179 GCF_003987485.1 Spiroplasma endosymbiont of Megaselia nigra | reverse complement strand
AATCAGTTTATCGTTGAAATTTAACTACACAAGAACCTGATTTAATTATTGATGATAAAGGTAATGTAAAAGTTAAAGGAGAATAAAAAAGAGATTATTAAATCTCTTTTTCTTTTACCTAGGTTTAAATGTAATTTTAACTGGATTATTACTATTATTTTTAATACCTAATGTATTTAAATTATTAATATCAATTACTATATTTTTATAATTACCCATTTTTCTAATATTTATATAAGGTGGTTTATAACTTTTACGGTTAAAAAGCAAATATGGTTTTATAATTTTTGAAAATCTAATTTTTAACTTTACATCATTAGTATAATATGCTTCTGTGTATATTTCTGTAAGTTTATCATCATTATCATCACTAAATGATGAAAATTTAACGGCAAAATACATTTGTTCATTATAGTAATCCGAATTTTTGCTGTAATCATAATAATTTCATATAGAACTAATGTCACCAGTTTCCTTATCTAAATATCCAGTTGCTACTGTTTGAATATTATTATTTATATTGTCAGTATATAAAGTTAATGTATTTTCAAAATTTACATTATAAATTTTTGCTTCTCCTTCTTTTCTAAAAACAAAATTATTTAATTCTCCTAATACAAAATCGCAACCTGTGGTTCCAAATGAAATATTCGTAGTTCTGTCAGGAATAAAATTTTCTATATTTGGTTGTGCACATTCAACTTGTATATTATTAAGATTACTTATTTCAATTGTTTTGTAAGCATCTTGAAATTTACTAATACTTTGAATTGTTGAATCAATTTCTTTTAAATCAATTTCAATTTCATAATAACATTCATTGAATTCATCAGGAAATAAGTTAAAATAATTAATTAATCCAACTTTATGTATATTACTACTACACTGTATAGGCGCAGTAATTTTAGTTATTAATGCTTGTCCTGTTTTACCATCTCAAATATCTTTGGTATAAACTTTATAGTTATATGGAACTGGTGGGAGAACATATTGTGGATAATTAAATGTTGGTATTTCATAGTCATGTGGTAATAAGAAACTAGTTTTATAATTAGTTGTCATATCACGTAAATAATTATTTAATGTACTTTTTGTTTTTCCACGAAAACTCCATACTGATAATCGTAAATAATCTTCTTCATTATTTTTATATGGATTATCAGCATAAAAGATAATTTCAAAATTACCTTTATATAAGGCTTGAATTGAAAACATATCAATTATATAACTACAATTTGTTCCATCGGATGTTTGTAAGAATTCTAAATCATTATCTTTTTCACTATCACTAACTGGTGTTTGGGCATCTACTGCTCTTACTAATTCATTAATTAAATATATGCGATTAGTTTTAGGGTTTAATTGTTTTAAATTATAAGTTGAATAAGTTATTCGTTCAGTTGGTTTACCATCTTTTTCTAAAACATTACCTTGTATTTTATCAGTTAATAAAGTTGTAAACCCTAAACTAGTAGCATTGGCACCAAAAATAGCACCAACTTTATCATTACCTTGTTCTCTAAATATTTCAAATGGTAAATAACCTTTACCTTTTGAGTTTTCTGATCAAAATGCATCATTATAAAAACTATAAATATTAGCACTCATAAAACCATTAAGTCATTGAAAATTAGGTCATGATTTTTCATTTTGATTAATTACTCAACCTCACGGAATACCAAATGAAATAAAGTTTAAGAATTTACCAACTCCACCCGGTATAGTAAAAGGATTAAATACTAACTTTTGCGTATAGTTTAAGGGTAATACTGTAATTTGGCGATTAATAAAATTATTTATATTTAAAATATCTCAAACATTACATGCGCCCATTTTATTATATTCAATTTGAACCTGTCCTACGGTATTACCAAATTCATCTTTTCTTCTAAAATAAGATGATGCTTGCGTACTAATGATATTATCAACTGTACCACTATTTGTTTTTATTTTGCTTGGTGATATTATTTTTCAATCTTTTGATCAATAAAATTTAGAGTCTTTATCTTCTTCATTAATAGTTGTACCAACCGTAGGATTAGTTGCTGTTGAACTTGCTTTATCGGTTATAACAATACCTTCACTATTTTTTTGATTTCAAAAATCATATCTACTTTCCATATCTTTTTTTCAATCTTCATAACCAGTTATCATAGTTGGTTGAATCCCTTGAATGTTA
>NZ_RCOO01000179.1:0-2179 GCF_003987485.1 Spiroplasma endosymbiont of Megaselia nigra | reverse complement strand
GCGATGTTTGTTCAATTTCTTTTACTGTATTTTTTCGAAATTCTGCAGTATATGTTTTAAATTTTTGTTCTTTTCCTGCCATTAAAAAATGCACCTCCTCTAAAAGTTTAGTAAAGTTCTTTTTTAATTTTACTTACTTTTTGGGGTGCAGTCTTATATTTAATATTATCTTTTTTAATAATTATATTTATTTGGTTCAAAATATGATTTGTTTGGAAGAAATGGTAATATTTTTTTTCATTTGTAATATTTTTTTGATGATACAAAGGATTAATCTCTTTTTTGACATCTCACTGATGGATATTATTAAAATTCTTTTCAGTAATGATATTTGTTAAAACTTTTTCTAATTTTTGATTTCATTTTTGGACTTTTTTATGAGAATTAAAATATTGTTTTTCAATATCATATAATGAATTAAATCGTTCTCATGAATCATTTTCATACTTAATTAAAAAGACATTATTTAATCTAATAACATATTTGTTAACAATATCATTTTCTTCTTTTAATAAATTTGAAAATTTTTGTTCTTCTTCGACTGACATTTCAACTAATAAGCTCGCAGTATTAGGATTAATTTCTAATTTATTATTATAAAAATGAGAAGCAAATTTTAAATATTCTTTAACTTGTTCAAACTTAATTTCATTTTTTAACAATAAAACGGCAGTTGTAAACGAAATTGATAATAATTCAATGACTAAAAAATTATTAATAATATTTAATTTACTTTTGCTTTCCATTTCTTCTAATTTATTTAACTTATCTAAATAAATTTTAAATAAAATTTCATATTTTTCATCTTTAATTCTTCTTTTCATCATTTTTTTGCTCATAATCAATTTCCTCATTTCTATTATCGCTATTATTGTCATCTGTTTGTTCACTTTCATCTAAACGATTAATAAGGTCAGCTATTTTATCAATAATATTTTTAGCTTCTAATAATTCAAATATTTTTTTATTTTTTTCAAAAAACTCTTCTGTCTGTTTTATTTTTTTATTTTTTTTCTCTAAAAAAAGAATTTTTTGAGCCATTAAACGGATTGTTGTTTTATCTAAAGTTTGATTTTTTAGTAATTCTAGAAAAGTTTGATGCTTAAGTTCAAATTTTCGTCTTTTAGTCTTATTTCTTTCCCTAACAACTATTCCTAAAAATGTAAATAATCCTAAAAAGAAAGTTCCATCTATGCTTTCCAAAATAATTTTAACAGTTTCACTCATTTTTCCTTAATAATGCTATTTTTCATTATACTTCCCACTTTCTTTTTCTTTTAATGAACTAATCTAAAAAGCAAAATATAAGATCATTAATAACTATTTTATTTATGTCTGTAATATTCTGCTTAGTAATTTTTTATATTTTTTAATTTATATATTTTATTATATAATAATTATTTTTTATTTGTGAAAAAGATGAATAGATATCATTATTTAAATTAAGGACTATGCTATTTTTTTTCTAACAAAGGAATCGCTTTTGTATAAATTTCTAACATTTTTTTTAAATCATCAAGCTTAACATACTCATTATAAGAATGCATTGTTGATTCATTAATATCAAATTCAGCGCCAAATGTTACACAATTTGGCATTGCTTTAGCATATGTTCCACCACCGATTGCTACAGGTTTTGTGTGGGTATCACCAGTCACCTCTTGGTAAACTTTCATAATATTTTTAATCATTGGACTATTAACTGGCATATAAAGTGCTTCTTGCCAATAAATATTTGTTAATTCCAAGTTATATTTTTTTAATTCTGCTGTTAATGGTTTTTGTACATCAGGTAATTTATATGAAATTGGAACGCGCATATTTAAAGTTAAGCGTGTTTTTTCCTTTAATTTTGTAGAAAACTCTTGATATTTATAAAATATAGCTAATTTTAGGTATATTTTTAATATATAGAGGTAAATAATTGATGGAAAAAATAATTACAGAATTAAAAAACAGTTTTACAAATGATCAATTTTTAGAATTTGCTGAAAAAATAAAAAAAGAAGTAGAGGTAATCAAAAAACAAAAACGTTTAAATGAAATTGATCAAAAATTTAGAGATACAGGCATTACATGTCCTAATTGCAAATCTTTTCATTGTGTTAAAAATGGTCATAATCCTGAAGGAAAACAAAAATATTTATGCAAAAAATGTCGAGCTAGTTTTGATGCTTTT
>NZ_RCOO01000178.1:0-2180 GCF_003987485.1 Spiroplasma endosymbiont of Megaselia nigra | reverse complement strand
GTTATTTCGCCACCGCTCACCACCGAAGTGAAGCGGGTGGCGATACTAAACTTTATATTTAGACAGAGTTTATCCCCCTGCGGAAATAAACAAAAAATAGTTTACCCAGTTATTAATTACGCTTCATCCATCCCTACACAACTTTATATAAAGAAAATAACCTTTTGGAGCTCCAACCCTCTTGTTTTTTTAGTGTCCGATATTGTTTTTTTCGGTTTAACAGCACTCTTTTTATGAAAACAAGCCAAAAAACACATGCTATGACATTTCGCAAGTGATTAATCTTGCCGAGAATTAAAGAAATAAATAGGATAGTAAATCCAATCGCTTTCACACTTTCTTTAAGGCTTCGTGCCATAGATGAGTTATCCATCTTTAAGCATCAAAATATTAAGTTTTAAAGGTTGAATTTTGGATTAATCGTTAGATAGTATCTTTATTTATTTTTTATCTCATTATCTTTTTTTTAATTCTTAGTTTATTAAATGTATTTTCTAGTAATATATTTAACAATTAACTAATAATTAAATAAAACAATTATTCAAAAATTTTTTAAGAAAAGAAAGGATGGATTTTTCAGAAAAAACCTATTTTATTAAGTGTAAAAGATACTATCTAACGATTAATCCAATAAATATAAGTATTTTTTACAAAATAAAAAGCACTTTATTCTTTTTTAATAAAGTGCTACATTTTCATTTACAATTTACACATATAATTAAAAAGAAAAAAGCCTATATTTTTTACTAAATTCCTATTTAATTAACAACAATGAAAGAAAAAACGAGGAAACTATATGCAACAAAAAAATAACATCTTTTTTATTAAAAAAAAATGAAATATTTATTTTTTTGCAATTCCATTATTCATAATTTCTCTTATTAGTTTAGGAGTTCTTATTGCAACGGGATGATATCAAATTGACTACCAAATTGCTGTTGAACTTGCAAAACCTTCATCAAATGAATTTGTTAAATATTGAGTCCGTTTTTATGATCAATTAGGAAATACTGAAATCGTTATTGTAATTATCATTTATCTAACAATATTATTAGAAACATGGTTTTTGCTTAAAATAAAACAAGAAAAGCAAAAATTTATAAAAAATTATTGGATTACTGTAATCTATTATTTCCTAGCCATAGGAGCATGACTTATTGGTAATATTGTTAATTTAGCCTTAATTCCAAGTCTTGACGAAGGCTTTGGACCTGGAATTGACTATCTTCTATTTGATAATTATAAGTATAAATTAACAAGTGCTATTTTAGTTTTTCTTTACCAATCATTCTTATTAGGAATTGGTCTTTATTATGTTCGCTATCGGTTAGTTAAAACTAACCGTTTGTTAACAGAACAAACATGAATAAAAGCAACTAAAGGATTAAGTTTTTTAATTAGTACATATATTATTATTGTGATTTTAAAAGGTGCAACACATCGAATCTATTATTATAATGCTATTTTTGGTGATTTAATTGATTCCCATCCTGAATTCTTAGCTGCTTATCTTAAATCGGGTTTTCATTTTGGATATAACTTAGGTAACGGTTATCTTAATAATATTCCCTCAGAATGACAATATCCTTGGTGGAAACCACCAATTGGTTTATTTAGTAATGTTAATATGCCAACATTTAAAACCCCATGAGAATATGCTTTTCCAAGTGGTCATATTAATGCTACATATTGTACTGGCTCAATTATTCTTTTATTTTTAAAAAATAAGCAGAACAATAAAATTAACTGAAAAATAAAATTATGTTTTATTATTTGATTAATTCATGTTTTAGCAATGAATTTTGCTGTTGTAATGGAAAGATTCCACTGGATTTCTGACACTGCATTTACCTTTATTTTTTCAGCTACCATGATTTTAGTTGTTCATTTTAGTATTAATAAAATTTTTTCAAAACACTTAATTTAAAAAATGGACTAAAATAAAAAGGTTTAGATTAGAGTGCACCCCAAAAAGTAAGTATTAGTAAAAAAGGAAGACTGCACCCCAAAAAGTAAGTAAAATTAAAAAAGAACTTTACTAAACTTTTAGAGGAGGTGCATTTTTTAATGGCAGGAAAAGAACAAAAATTTAATAAATATACAGCAGATTTTAGAAAAATGATAGTACAAGAAGTTAAAAATAATAAGATAAGTTTTATTGCTCAAAAATATCAAATTAA
>NZ_RCOO01000177.1:0-2183 GCF_003987485.1 Spiroplasma endosymbiont of Megaselia nigra | reverse complement strand
TAATCAAGATAAAAAAACTTGACCTAATTTTCAATTTCTTAATGGTTTTATGAGTTCTAATGTTTATAGTTTTTATAATGATGCATTTTGGTCTGAAAAATCAAAAGGTAAAGGTTATTTACCATTTGAAATATTTAGAGAACAAGGTAATGATAAAGTTGGTGCTATCTTTGGAGCAAATGCTATTAGTTTAGGGTTTACAACTTTATTAACTGATAAATGCAAAGGTACTGTTTTAACTAAAAATGGTTCACCAACAGAAGAATTAGTTTATTCAACATATAATTTAAAACAATTAAATCCTAAAACTAATCGAGTTTATTTAATTAATGAACAAACCAAGGCAATTGATGCTCAAACACCAGTTAGTGATAGTGAAAAAGATAATAATTGCGAATTCTTACAAACACCATATGGAACAAATTGTAGTTATATTATTGATATGTTTTCAATCCAAGCATTATATAAAGGTAATTTTGAAATTATCTTTTATGCCGATAACCCATATACCAATAATGAAGAAGATTATTTAAGATTATCAGTATGAAGTTTTCGTGGAAAAACAAAAAGTTTATTAAATAATTATTTACGTGATATGACAACTAACTATAAAACTAGTTTCTTACTCCCGCATGATTATGAAATACCAACATTTAATTACCCTGAATATGTTCTCCCACCAGTACCATATAACTATAAAACTTATACACAAGATATCTGAGGTGCTAAAACAGGACAAGCATTAAAAACTAAAATTACAGCACCAGCACAATGTAAAAAAGGAATTGAACCAGTTAATTTATTTTCTGATGAATTTAATGAAGGTTATTATGAAATTGAAATTGATTTAAAGCAAATTAACCCAACAATTCAAAGTATTGATAAATTTATTAGTTCTTATAAAACTATAGAAATAAGTAATCTTAATAATTTACAAGTTAGATGTTTAAAACCGAATATAGAACATTTTATTAAAGATAGAAATATTAATCTTTTAGGTGGTGATAATAGTTGCGATTATAATTTTGGGTCATTATCTAATATTACTTTACAAAAATCAGGTTTGGAACAAAAAGATAATGTTAATTTTGATAATACAATAATTTTATATACAGATAATATAAAAGTAAATGATGTTCAAACATTCGCTGCTGCTTCTACTAATGGTTTACCTAGTGGAAATTATCCAAGTACTTATTTTACGTATCAAAATAGAGTAATAATTAAATTCTTATTACAAATAACAAAACTATCTAATAATTATAATGATAAAATTAAAAAAACATATTTACAGGCATATTATACTAATGATGTAAAATTAAAAATTAGATTTGTAAAATTATTATTTGCTGAACTATTAGGACAAATAACAACTCGTTGAAAATATTGAGGTAATGATAAAGATATAATCATAGATTTAAATGCTTTGGGTGTATTAAATATGTTAAATAACAGTGATAACCCTATTAAAATTACAATTAAACCAAGATAAAAATAAAAAAAGATATTTAATAATAATGTCAATTAAATATCTTTTTTATTCCTCCTTAACTTTTATATTACTTTTATCATCAATTACTAAATCAGGTAAATTATTTTCTTCTAAATTTCAACGGTATACCGATTTAAAGTGACTATTATTTTTATCATCCATTCATTTTTTTATTGGTTTATATCCCCAGTCTTTTTTTTCGCCTATTAATAGTCCACAAATAATTTTGTTTTTAGGGGGTAAAATCTGCAATTCAAAATCATTGAATTTATCAATAGTTTTAAAATTATCACTTTTAAATTTAGTAATTTTTCACTCTAATTTTTCATCACCACGCCATACTACATAATAATATTTATCATCAACCTCATTAAATGGTTTTTCTTGCGGTGCTATTCATTCTAAATTGTCTTTAATTTCTTGATTAGCAGTATTTATTTTGTTTTCTTCTTTTAGTTTTTTTAATTCTTCAGGTGTATATTTTTGTGGTGTATTACAAGCAACTAAACTTGTTGTACTTATTCCTATTAAAGTGCTTGTTCCTAAAATACTTAATTTTTTTTTCATATTTATCCTTTCATTTTTATTACTATCAATTAAGTGAATCTATTGAAACACTATAATTAACTTTTACATTTTCGGTATAAACAGTTTCATCAGCAGAAGTGATTTTTGCACTGCTGTTAGTAAT
>NZ_RCOO01000018.1:0-12887 GCF_003987485.1 Spiroplasma endosymbiont of Megaselia nigra | reverse complement strand
AAATTTTTGTCCTTTTCTTGCCATATAAAAATGCACCTCCTCTAAAAGTTTAGTAAAGTTCTTTTTTAATTTTACTTACTTTTTGGGGTGCAGTCTTATTACAATTAAAAAAAGTGTTAGGATAAAACTAGTTTTAAATAAAACTATTTTTTAATTTTTAAAGTAAATTATCTTGTTGAAAATAAAATAATATATTATATTATATAATG
This sequence comes from Spiroplasma endosymbiont of Megaselia nigra, assembly GCF_003987485.1. Taxonomy (NCBI): domain Bacteria; kingdom Bacillati; phylum Mycoplasmatota; class Mollicutes; order Entomoplasmatales; family Spiroplasmataceae; genus Spiroplasma; species Spiroplasma endosymbiont of Megaselia nigra. Next base: position 12,678 of record NZ_RCOO01000018.1, on the reverse strand, counting down.
TAATTGGATATACGTTATTTTGATGCAGGATTATAAAGTTTAACATTTATTTAATGGTTAGTTAGCAATTAGTAACTAATTCATTTTACTTTTAAATTTATCAATCTTCTGGAATTCTGGTAGGGTGGTTGGGATGTTAAGCGAAAAGATATAGATATTTTTTTAATGTATTAAAATATCAAATATCAAATATCAATTAACAAAACTATTAACTTTCAATCGTTTCAGAATAATAATTAAAAATAATTCCCTTGTCTATTTCATAAAAAACAAACTAGTCTGTAAAATGATTTGTGATACAAATATGTCCATTCTTTTTTTATCCTTTAAACTAAGTAGCAAATCAATTTTTAATAAACATAATATATATACCCTGAATTATTTAATTATTTCTGAACAAATATAATTATCAAAATAATAAACATTACCCTGAGTGAAGGTTGTGTTACAATTATGTGAAGTGATACTAGTTTTAATTTAAAACTAGTATCTTTTTTATTTTTAAAATTTTAAATTGTTTTTTCTGTTGGATTTTGTTTTAATTAAAATGATAAATAACAAACGATTTTTACATTTTATTATTGGTTTTGATAGAAATAGGGTATAATTACAGTATATACCCAAATAATATATGTATGGTTTGTTATGGTTAAAAAATAGGTGAAAAAAATGGAGAAATTACGTAGAGTGTCATTAACTTTCTTAACAATTGGCGGAATTTTTAGTGCGTTACTGTTCGGAATATTAATTATGCTAGCAAATAAAATTAATAATCAAATGTTCCTTTATAATGCTGCATATATGCTATTACACGATATTGCTCTTTTATTTTTACAGTTTTCAAATATGACAGTATATCATAATGTGATGACAAACCCAGAATTAATTGGTGGGATTTTAATTGGAATTTCTAGTTTTTTAGTATTGCTGTATTTAATTCCAAATTATTTATCAAAAAATAATGGTTATAAAATTTTTGGCATAAGTGGCGCTTTTGTTATTGGATTAATATCTTGCATTTTATTAACAATGGCTGTTGTGCTTGCTGGTCAACCAATAAGTGCTAAAACTGGTTTAAATATTTTTAAGTTAAATTTACCAATTAATTCAGGTTTTATTTTACTATTTATTGGACCAGTCTTAACCTTCTTCGGTAGTTGCTTTGCAATAGCTTATTATCATACAACACGAAAAGCAAAATCATTAACACAAGATCAAAAAAATCGCTTAACAGCGATTAATTTTGAAACTGGTAAAATCGGTGCTCGTGGGTTAACACCACAAAAAGAAATGGTTAATCAAGCTGAACTTACTCCTATTGAAGAAACAAAAACTCCTCTTAACAACAAATCAGTTGCAACAACAAATGATTTAAAAGCAAAAATGGCATTATTGAAAGCAAAAATGGCTCGGAATTCTCTTTTACATGAGCAAGGTGAAGCACATCTTGTTCCAGAGAAAGAAAATAATAATTATGATAATTCAAAACCAACAATTCGTGTTGGTGCAGAGGGCCAATATTTACGCACAATTAAAGAGGGTGAAGGAATTGTTGATGAATCACCAGCAGGATTACTTATTGAAAAAGAAGGTGACTTTGTGAAAAAAGGTGATATTATTAAACATCGTGATTATTCAGCTCTTATTTTTAGTGCGGAAACTTCGTCTTCAAAAGGAAATTTCAATGCCTATGATTCAATTATTATTCCAAAATCAAAACAACATATGTCATTAGATAAAACAGAATTAGCAGAACGAATTGGTTCGGTTCCAAAACCAAGTGGTAAGCAACGCATTAATCCCAATGCCCGTGTTGATAGTTCTTATGATGGTAAAGTTTTTTTAGGTGATATTGATAAAATTTGAAAAGCAGGAAAAAAATACCGTGAAGATATTACAAAAAAACCAGCAACTAATAATTCTTTACAATCATCGGATTTACACCATAATTTTGAGAATGAAAATGAAAATGATGATAAAATAGATTATAATCATTAATTAATCCATATTTATGATAGGAGGAGGAATAGCATGGCATTGGAAAAAGTGCTACCATATCAGGGCAACTTAATTAAATATGATTTAATTATTAAAGAACAAAAGAATATTGTGTTGAATGTTAATAATGGCAAAATTAAAGTATCGGCCCCTAGTTATGCCCATGATTGGGAAATTGAAGCTCTAATTTATAAAAATATTAAAAAAATTATTAAGGTAATTACGGTAATTAATGTTCACGATAATTATCGAAAGATTGTCATTAATCCAAACGGAACAGGTTATGTTTATGTTTTTAATGAAAAATATCCGTTGCAATTAACCAATGAAAATATTCATACAAAAATTATTAATCGACAATATTTTTTATTAAAAGATGCTGGTAGTTATGATGAAAATGTTAAAAAGTTACACCATTTTTTAAAACAAAAATTTAGTTATAAATTTGAACAGTTATTAAATAAATGATTAACAATAATGAATTTATCTTATAAAAATTTAACAATTAAAGCAATGGTTCGTAAATGAGGTGTGTGTTATCCACAAACGGAAAAAATTGTTTTAAATACAAAGTTAATTCATTTTGATCCGACAGTATTGGAATATGTAATTATTCATGAATTATCACATTTAGTTCATCATAATCATTCTAAGGCGTTTTGATATCATGTTGAAAAATATATGCCAAATTATCGTGAAAAAGTTGAAATTTTAAAAAAACCAGGAATCTAATATGGTTTTCTTTTTAATTTAACATAAATAAGTAAGGAATTAAGAAATATGATTTATATTAGTAATCAACAAGACACTAAAAATCTTGAAAATTTTATTTTTAATCAATTTGATATTTCAGCAGTTAAATTAATGACGAAAGCAGCCGAGGGTTTATTTCATAATTTGAATTTAGCAGTTCATAGTTTTTTAATTTTAGCTAACATTGGTAATAATGGTGGGGATGGTTTTTGTTTAGCAAAATTAATTAGTGATTATGATGGAACAAAAAAGATTCATATTCATATTTGCACTGATAAAAAAACCTTTGATACTGCTAAAACCCCAGAAGTGGCATATTATTATTCATTAGTTAAAAAGTTGCGAAATGTAACAATGACCTTTCTTGATGATAATATTGAGGCAGTAATTTTATGAACTGATATTATTATTGATTGCATTTTTGGTATTGGTTATCATGGAAAAATGCCACCTGCCATTGCTGAAATTATTAAAAAAGTTAATGAAAGTCAAAAATATGTTTTAGCATGTGATATTCCAAGTGGAATTGAAAATGATAGTGCAACAATTCCAACAATTGCAATTAAGGCTAATAAAACTGTTACTTTTTTTACTTATAAATCAGCTTTTATTAATTATGATATTATTCCTTACTTAGGAAAGGTTGTTGTATGACAATTGGGGTTTCATAAACAAGAAATTAATAGGATTTGCGCGAAATTAATTGATAACAACTTATTTTATACGGATAGTGTCCAATTACATTCCCGCTCACTAATTTCACACAAAGGCATTTATGGAAATTTACTTATTTTTGCTTCAAGTTTAGAATATTTAAATGCTGGGACTTTAGTTGCTAATATGGCATTAAATGCTGGAATTGGCCTAGTAATTTGAACATTATCCCCAGAATTATTAGGAAAAACCAATAATACTGCTCCAGAAATTACGTTTTGTGATGCTTCTGATCGAACCCGAATTTTAGATTTATTAACAAACAAAGTTAATGTAGTTGCCTATGGAATGGGAAAAGGAAAAACAGAACGGACATATAATACTTTAAATTATATTTTAGATAATTATAAAGGATCAATTGTTGTTGATGCTGATGGAATTAATGTTTTAGACGTCCCGTTATTACGGAAATTACGTGGACGAGCAATTTTAACACCCCATGCATTGGAATTATCACGTTTAATTAATAAAAGTGTGCCAGAAATTTTAAGTAATCGAATTAATATTGCAAAAGAATTTGCTAATAAGTATAAAATTATTGTTGTTTTAAAAGGATATCAATCAATTATTACGGATGGTAATCGTGTGTATATTAACGGTACTGGTAATCCATATATGGCTGTTGCTGGTATGGGTGATACGCTAACTGGTTTAATTGCTAGTTTAGTTGGTCAAGGTTATGAATTGTTTGAAGCAGCAATTGTTGGAACGTATTTACACGGGTTAGCTGGTGATGAAATTTCACAATACAAAAAACCAGTGTTACCAACAGACATTATTGATCAAATTGGTTTTGTTTTAGCAGAGCTTATTGGAAGTGACGATTCGCTTAATTTTAAAAAATAGTTATTTTGGTTATTTCGGTAACTTTTGAATTTGTTATAATTGATTAAAATGAAAGATGGAGAATAATAATGCGCCAAATTTTAAAAAGTTATTTAAAATCATATTTTAAAAATTGAATTGAAGCCGGAGGTTTAATTCTTTTTATTATCATTATTATTGCAACAATTGCCGGAATTTTATCAGGTGCTTTACAATATAAAATAAAATATAATGATTTAGTATATACATCTGAACAATGAGATTATAATTTTAGTGTTGAAGATTATAAACCTAATTTTATGGAAGATTATTATTTACATAATAAGTTTATTGATAAAAATAAGCAAGAAATTAATGTTACAGGAGTTCCTCAAGCAATTTTAAATGAAAACAGTAGTTGGTGAAAAACAATAAAAAGTGTGTGTGGTACTCTTGCAAGTCCAGAATTACAGCAAATTTGTTCAACAAGTCAAATTATTACTAAATTAGCGGAAGTTGCGCAATATCGAGGAATGAAGCAAAATATTGATAGTGTTAATCCGATTGGCTATCTTTATTTTAAAAAATTTAATTGAAACCAACCAAAAGAAATGGTAACCCGGTTATTACGACAAAAAACTTTGCCAGAATATTCTGTTGGTGTTTTTGAAGCTATTTCTTTTAAACAAGAAAGCGGTTCAAATTATACTTTAAAGATTACTCCTGCGGTAGTACAAAATCTAGAACAGACAGCCGCCTTTAATTTTAACCAATTGAAATTATACCAAGGACAGTTGCCAACAGTAGATAATGAAGCGGTTGTTAGTAGTTTATTTGCAGAGCAAAATCATTTAAAAATTGGAGATATTTTTCCAGTCATTCCGAACAACCCAAATTTTAATTTAAAAATTGTTGGAATTGGAAATAATTTGGATAATTTTATTAAGCGGACAAGTTTAAAAATTAATAGTAGCAATGATATTCGGAAATACGGTGTATTATTTACAACTGAGCATTTCCAAACTCAATTGCAGGATGCAAATGTTCGTGGTGAGTTAGGAAATATTACTTTAAATCCAAGTCAAAAAATTTTAATTAAATTAAATTCAACAAATGCAATTTTAACTTTAAAAGAAAATTTAGCACCGGGTTATATTAATCCAACAGCAACTTTAATTCCATATGAAAATAGTGATATTGCAATGCAAACGCAAAATATTAATATTCAAATTATTTTGTATAGTGCAATTGGTTCGGTGTTGTTATTTTTAGGTTTTATTTTTATTAATTATACAATGAAAAAAGAGATGAATAAAAATCGTCGTCAAATTGGAATTTTTAAAGCTTTTGGTTATCAAACAACGGAATTATCATGAATTTTTTCAACAAAGTTTTTTGTCACGATGCTATTTGGTATTATCTTAGGATATTGTGTTAGTATTCCTATTCAGTTATATGTTAATACATTATATACAACAGGATTATTAATTCCATTTAAATTAATTTATGTTTCCTGATGATTTATGCTAATTTTGTTTTTAGTTATCCCCATCTTTTTTACTACTTTATCATTTTTATTTACAATGAGTTATTTAAAAAAACCAAGTTTAGTATTAATTAATGGTGCTGGAAAAATGCATTTTTATGGTTTAATAATTGGGATTAAAAAAATTTTTAGTAAAACAAGTTTCTTGTTTCGAATTCAATTAGCATTTACTTTAAAAGAATTTTGAAAATGAATGATTGTAATGTTTATTTTCTTTATTTCTTCATTACTCTTTATCATTCAATTTAATGCATCTGATATTTTTCGACAAATTGTTTATTCGTTTAGTAATGTTTATCAAAAAGATGTTGACCATCGCTTCCAATTTCCAAGTTTATTAACAATGGCAACAAGTCATCGAACTCCAACAGGAGAAGAAAAATTAAAATTAATAAATAATAATCATTTTCGAGTGTTACCAACAAGTAATGTTGAACAAACCCAAGCTGTTTCATTAGCAAAATTTAATGAATTAGCAACAGCGATTCATCATAATCCGATGGATATGGAATTATGACAAAAACTCTTTCTTTATCAGCCAATTTATCAGTCAGTTTATTTAACTGATTTAATTCAAGTTGTTAAAGATATAACAAATATAACAGGAATAAATTTACCAGATTGAGGAAAAAATATTGTTAATTTAAGTAATCTGATTGACCAGACACATATTAACACAGTTGTTAGTTTTAATACATTGTATTATAATCCTCAAACAGAATTGCCAGTTCTTAATTTAGCTGTAACTCCAAGTAATCGTGAAACAGCAGTAATTAGTGATTTTAATTTAAAAGGGATTGAATCAAATACTTGGACAAATTTTTATCAAATGGAAGGTGTTAACAAAACGGTTATTAACGAATTGTTTGCAGCCCCATTAACAAGAACACAAATTCCTGCAATTATTTCAGAAAAAATAGCTAAATTAAATAATTTAAAAATTAATGACACTTTTGAATTTACTGTTAAAAATGTAATATCTCCGTATAATATATCAATTGTTGTAAAGGAAATTAATAAAAATGATACAACACGAAGCAATGTTTTTATTAATGCTAATACTATTCGGTTTTTATTTTATGATTTTAACGAAAAACCAGTCCCAAATTATTTTTATGATGGAGTTATTTATAAGGAAAAAATGATTTATGATAAGATCAACCCAAAAGAATTGCTAATGGGGAAACAAGATTATAAGATTACATTGCAAAACTTAACAATTAATATTTTTAACCATGATATTACGGATAATTTAGGAAAAATTATGACAACAATAACTAGTGATGGTAGTGATATTAGTATCTTTATGGGTCCAAATAATGTTGAATTAATTACCTTGCAAAAATTATTAGCATCGGCAGGCTTGGGGATGTTAAATGATTCATTGTTAATTTTACAAATATTAAATGGAATTATTATTTTCATTATTTTAGCAGTTATTACTTTTTCGGTAATTGATGAAGCTAGCTCAGTTATTTTAACAATGCGAGCCTTAGGATATAAACCACGGCAAGTAAACTTTATTGTAATTGGTAATTATGTTCTTGGTGTTTTATTTACCTTCTTCCTGGCATATGTTATTTCCTTACTAATTTGGTACTTTGCTGTTAACATTATTTTAGAACAGTTTAAATTTGTTATTAATTTACCATTAAATTGACAAACACCATTAAAAGTTGGGACTATTATTAGTATTATTTTAGTTCTATTATGACTATTATCTATGTATTTAGTAAAAAAACAAAAACTAAATGAATTAACTGAGTAAAATAGGTTATAATAAAATTATAAAATTTCAGATTAAATCGTTGATTTAGGAATAGTAATTAATATGCTTATCGTCAGAGAGGTTATGATTGGTGCAAATAACTGGTGAGATATTAAGAAATTCACCTAATGAGAGCTGCTAATCCCAGCCTGATTATTTAATATAAATGATTCGTTAACTGTAATTAAGACTATTTATTAGTAAAAAAAGGATGGTACCGTAAGAAATTGCTCCTTGTTTATATTTTTTTAATATAGACAAGGATTTTTCTAACTTAATTAGACTTCAGCAAGAAAGGATTAAACAATGGAAAAAGAATTAGACTTATTATTTACCCAAGCAACAAAAAACATTAAAGCAGCAAAAACAGTGGCGGAAGTTAATGCCGTTCAATTAAAATATTTAGGGAAAAAATCAATGTTGAATGATTTATTGAAAAAAATGAAAGATTTAACACATCAAGAACGTTTAACAATTGGTAAAAAAGCAAATCAAATTAAAGGAGAATTAACTGAATTATGTCAAGTTAAAAAAACCGAATTAGAAAATGCTTTATTAATTGCGACAATTGAACAAGAAAAAATTGATTTATCATTACCAGGATATAATTTAGTATTAGCAACAAAGCATCCATTAAACCAAGTTATTGATGAAATTTCGCAATTATTTCAAGAATTAGGATATGATATTGTGTTTGGAACTGAAGTTGATGATGATGAATATAATTTTCAACGCTTAAATTTACCATTAGGACATCCAGCTCGTGATATGCAAGATACATTTTATTTGTCTAAAAACACATTATTACGAACACACTGTACCAATATGACAGCCCGTGCAATTTCACAGATGAAAAGTAAAAATGAAATAATTGCAATGATTTCAACTGGAAATACTTATCGCCGTGATGATGATGATGCTACACATTCACATCAATTTATGCAAGTTGATGGGTTTTTAGTTGCCCCAAATATCACTTTTGCTAATTTAAAATGAACAATTCAATACTTTTGTCAACGGATGTTTGGTGAAGCAACACAAATCCGTTTACGGCCAAGTTTTTTTCCATTTACAGAACCATCTGTTGAAGTTGATGTTACTTGTGTTAATTGTCAAGGTAAAGGTTGTTCAATTTGCAAGCAAACTGGTTGAATTGAGATTATGGGCTCTGGGATGATTAATCCGCTTGTTTATCAAGCATGTGGACAAGATCCAACATTAACTGGCTTTGCCTTTGGTATTGGGATTGAACGAATTGCGATGTTAAAATATGGGATTGATGATATTCGTCTTTTTTATACAAATGACATCCGCTTTTTAGAACAATTTAAGAAATTTGATTAGGGGGTTTAAAATGATTATTACAAGAAGATGATTAAATAAATATATTGATTTTACTGATATTAGTAATGCTGATATTGTTGCTGCTTTAAATAGTTTAGGGTTTGAAGTAGAACGTACGCATAATTTTGATCGTAATAGTAATATTGTTTGTGGTCGAATTCAAGTTGTTAATAAAATTCCTGATACGCATTTAAAGTTTTGTCTAGTTGATACAGGACAAGAATTAGTTGATCCAATTGTTTGCGGAGCTAGTAACCCAGCGGAAAATGGATATGTTGTCGTTGCTCGTCCAGGGGCAGTGTTAGCCGATGGCACAAAAATTGCAAAACGTGAAATTAAAGGATATGCTTCGGAAGGAATGATGTGTTCATTAAGTGAATTAGGAATTGCTGAAAAATATTTAACGCCAGCCGAACAAGATGAAATTATTTTAACTTTTAATGAAAAAGAAGGTTCATATGATATGATTGGTACTGAAGATGTTTTAACTAAAATTGGTTTAACTGATTATTTGTTTGAGATTGATTTAACATTAAACCGCAGTGATTGCTTAAGTGCTTATGAATTAGCCCGTGAATTAGTCCGCTATTTTAGACGTGAATTATTTCCGTTAGAATTAGAATCAACAGAAAATTGAAAACAATATCAAAATCCATTAAAAGTAGAAATTGCAACATCAGCAGTTGAATCAGCAATTAGTGTTAATATTAAATTAACGCCGGAAAAAACTCCGCTAAAATTATCAGATCGAATTTGGTTAAAAATTAATGAATATCAATCAAATGTAGCAGATCCATTTGGCGATTTAGCAATTAAAGCAACCCTTGAAACAGGGCAACCATTATTACTTTATGATTTTAATAAAATTAAAAACCCTTTAAAAATTACTGATGATTATGAAAATAAAACTTTTAATATTAAAAAAGGTGATTTAGTAGTTCTTGATGGGAATGAATTTGTAGAATTAATTGGTGTTCGCGTTAATCCGACTTATGCTATTAGTGCTACAACAACGGAGATAACAGTGTTAGCACTCCATTTAAATCATATTATAATGCGTCAACAACAACGAAAAGTTGGTATTAGTAACATTAATTTACAACGTTATATCAAACCCCTTAGTTATGCTACTGTTGGATTAGGATTATCACGTTATTTGTATTTATTAAAAATTAATGGTTTTTTAGCCGAGTTATCAGTTTTAAATTTTATTAAAGAATATAATAAAACAGTTGAGCCAATTAACATTACTTTACTTGAGATTAATCAATTTATCGGTCATTCTTTTACCTTATTAGAAATTAAATCTTTATTAGAACCATTAGCTTTCCAATTTAAAACAGAAGGTGAACAATTATTTGTGACACCACCAGTAACTCGTACCGATATTTTTCAGAAAGCTGATTTGATTGAAGAAATTGCCCGGTTATTTGGTTATAATAACATTGTTGCTCAACCACCGGTCTTACCAAATTTAGTTAAGGCTAAACGTCCTACTGAAAAAACAATTAAAAATTTTGAAACTTTCTTTTTAAATAATGGTTTTTATCAGGCAAAAACATATGCGCTAGTTAAACAAGAAGAAATTACTCATTTTAACTTTTTTAATTATCAAAAACCATATCAGTTACTATCACTATTATCGAAAGAACATGCCGTAATGCGGTTAAGTTTAACAAATAGTTTATTAAACAGTGTTAAATATAATAATGCTCGAAATCAAAAAAATGTTAAGTTATTTACTGTTGAAAAAATTTATGTAAATGAGAAAAGTTATTATCATGGGGCATTTGTAAGTCAAGCAGAAATTGTTCAAAATAAAATAACAGGCGATAGTCTTTCTAATTCGTATTATTATATTAAAAGTTTATTGGAAGCTTATTTGCAAAGTGAACAAATTGATATTGATGAATTATCATATCAATCAGCACCAAAAAATAAAATTTACCATCCTTATCAAACTAGTCATGTTTTTTTAGGAAAACAATTATTAGCAATTATTGGTGTGATTCATCCTAGTTATCAAAAAGAAGTTGATTTAAAAAGTACAACTTATTTTGGCGAAATTAATTTTGAAGTAATGTTTAATTATCCCCATAAGAAACAAACATTTTTCACACCGCCTTCTAAATTTAGTACAAGTAGTCGTGACATTTCAATTTGAGTACCAGTAACAATAACCTACGAACAAATTAAGAAAAAGATTTTAACAGGAGTTAAAAATGTTGTTGCAATAGAAGTGATTGACCAGTATTTTGATCATAAAGAAATTCCTAATCATGTTGCTTTAACAATTAGTTTTACATTTAATGATATGGCAAAACAGCTAACTGAAACAGATATTAACCAACAATTTGAACAAATTAAAATGAATTTGAAGAAATTACAATTAAAAATTCGCTAGAAAAAAAATTATGTATTTGAGGATTAAGGTAATTTATGAACACTAAATCTTAATCCTTTTAATTAGAACTTGGTTTATTTTTTATATAAAAAGAACATCTTTTGAAACAGATGTTCACTAGTTATTTTATTTTTTTAATATATTCGTGTCATTCATTAATAGCTGCATAATAATCTTGATATTCTTCATTAGTGAGTAGGATGATATTTTGCAATTAACATTCCAAAAACAATATTAATTAGCATCAATCGTGAAACATAACGGGGATTATCAACATAAAAATTTATAATTTCAGTATTCTCTAAGGTTAGTTTTTGTAAATTAGGTGGTCCTTTATATTCTTTATTAATTGTTAATAAAATAATTTTAACATTTCGTTTTGTTGCAATTTCAATTAGGAAATGATATTCAGCATCTTGTAAGCTTTTTGAAATTAAAATTAATAAATCATTTTCACTAAGAGTTTCAATTAATTGAATTGTGGCATAATAATTAACAAGATAAGTTGAGTTATATTTTAAAACATTTAAGTGTAAATTTAAATTTTCGCAAATTAAAGTATGGCGACTAATTCCCCGGATAAAAATTCGTTCACTCGTATGAATTGTATCAATGAATTTTTCTAATTGATTAACTTTTAAATTTCGATAAGTTTCATCTAATGCATAAGTATGCAGTTTATAAATATTATCAATAATATTATGGAGAGTTGTCTCATTTTCTTGGATATCAAATTCCTTGATATTATTATACTTTCCAGCAACTCATACTTTAAATTTACTATAATTTTCAAACCCCAATTTTTTAATTAAACGACTTAAGGTAGAAGTATTAATGAAAAGAATATCTGCTAATTCGTTAATAGTTAACTCTAGAACACTCTGAATGTCATTATTTAATTTTTCAATTAATTGAATTTGCAAATCAGTTAATTGGTTTTCTTTTTCGTATGTTATAATTTTCATTTTGGCTCCTCATTTTTTACAGCACATTTATATTTTATAAAAATAAAGGTCGTATAAATAAAAGTAGGGTAAAAATATAAAAATTAGAAATTAATGTAAAAGCAATATCACTTACAAAAAAAAGTGATATTTTTTGTTTTTACATGTAAATTGTAAATGCAAATGTAGCACTTTATTGAAAAAAATAAAGTGCTTTTTATTTTGTAAAAATACTTATATTTATTGGATTAATCGTTAGATAGTATCTTTTACACTTAATAAAATAGGTTTTTTCTGAAAAATTCATCCTTTCTTTTCTTAAAAAATTTTTAAATAATTGTTTTATTTAATTATTAGTTAATTGTTAAATATATTACTAGAAAATACATTTGATAAACTAAGA
>NZ_RCOO01000176.1:0-2208 GCF_003987485.1 Spiroplasma endosymbiont of Megaselia nigra | reverse complement strand
AATTTTTGAAACAATATGTTTAATAATTCCCTTCGGCTCAACTACTGCTCCACCTAAATATAAAACTCTTTCCATAATCAAAGTATTACCCATTCCAGTTCCTAACGCAGCAGCACCAACTCTTAATGGCGTATGGTCTTTTTTGCGTAAAATAAGCGGGTCATATTTTTTGCTAAATTTAAAGGCAATTGCATTAACTCCATTTGGTAATAATTCAATTGTTGCTTCTGAACCATCTTTATTAATAATTGGTAACTTTTTTGGAACCATATAATATGTTGTTCCTTCAACATTTTTCATTGCCCCACTTGTTGCAATTACACTATTTATTTGGTCGTTTGCTCCAAGTTGTAACTGTAATTTATTACGAATTCCACGAATAAAATCAGCCGAACCTAAAACAACTGTTTCTGATGGAGTAAAGCCATTTTCATATATTTTATCCATAATTTCATCGTGGATTTGTAAAGCATTTGTATCGTCTGCTTTTTGTCCTTGAATAGTTATAACTGTTTCTTTATTAATAATTTCTAAAATTTTATTGCGTTTATAAGCAACCTCAGTATCCATCGCTTGTTCAATATCAGCAGCCCAAAGATTAGGATTAAAATCACTTTCTACAGGGTCTAATTTACGAGCAAAAGTTAAAATTGTATCTAATTCAACAACTCCATCATCAAATTCTACTGTTGAATATTTTAGAAGATTATTATCGGTATTAAATACTTGTCCATTCGCCCCCAAACCTTCATTGTATTTAATATTTTTCTTGATTTTATATGTTAAACCAAATTTATTGGCTTCTTTTCACGCAAATAGTGCTTCTCAACTAAATTTTTGTTGATAAGTTTCTAAATATCATTGTTCAAATTTTTCTCGGTCTTGTTTTGTTGCTTGATTAGCAATATCTCCGAAAATTCTTTGTGGATTTTGTGCCATAATTTATTTCCTTCTTTCTTATTTATTAAATACATTATCTGTATCTAAAATATTGTTTTCTTTGTTTTCTACTTTTGGTACACCACCAGTGTTAACTGTTTGTACCTTAATTAATTCATCACAAACACTTTGCAATTGTGTTTTAATTATTTCAATATCATCAGTAATATCATAAGACTTTAATAAAACATTTTTAAATTCTTCATTATTAGTTAAAGAATTAATAAAGTCAATTACTTTGATTTGTTTTAATTGAATTGTTTGTTGTTCAATTTGTGAAGTTAGTTCAGTATTTTTTGTTTGTAGTTCGTTGATTTGATGATTACTATTTTCTAAATTACTTGCATTAAGTTCATCAACTTCAGCAGTATTTTCTAAAATAATTTCAGCAATTTTAATATCAAAACTACCATCTTCATTTTTAATAAGTTCATTATTTTCATTTATAAGAACATATTTTACATTTTTTAATGCCATCGTTTTTCCTCCTATTTTTTAATATTTGTATTTGTTCTTTTTCTAATCGCCTTTTGGATAATTTCAAAACTATCTACTCGAAAAGATAAAAAATAGCGTTTAGTTTTTATATTTAACTGATTAAATACTGAGCCTTTAATTTTTATCTCATCATCTTTTTTTAATTTCAAAAAATTAGTTAAAACAGATGGATTATATATTGATAATGTTGAGTAATTTAATCCGTCTCATTGACATTTAGCCGAACAAGCATCAACTTCAACACCACCAGAAACAAGAGCCTTAATTTTTGTTTTAATAGGATTTTCATGTAATCTAACAGTTAATTCTAACTTATTAACTCTTTTATTTTTTGTTTTTGCCTTATTAGTAATGACTGTTGTTTTAAATAAATTACTTTTTATTTCTGCCATTATTTTCACTTCCTTTTGCTAAAAAATATTGTAAATGTTTCCAAGCGTCGTGTTCGTGCTCTGTCATTTTAATATTTCCTTTATAAACATAATTTTTCTTAACAATTGGTGATTGTAAAACATAATTTAAATTAAATAGATATTTACATAAAACTTTTAAACCACCAATGAATTTAGGGGTAGATAGTGGATTTGTTATTTTTAAACCTTTATGAAGTTGATAATCTTCAATTATTACAATAACTTTATTTAAATAAGAACATATTTTATTTTTAAATTGACTTAATATTAAATACATATTATTTATTGCTTCTTCTTCATAGTTAGAATTAAAAGTAATATTATTAATTATTTTCTTTTGCAAAACATTATAAATAAT
>NZ_RCOO01000175.1:0-2219 GCF_003987485.1 Spiroplasma endosymbiont of Megaselia nigra | reverse complement strand
TTTTAACATTACTCTTTCTTTAAAAGTAAAATGATGCTTTGTTTTATCCATTTTAAAAAATCCTTTCTTTTATATACAAAGTTAATTATATAGTTTTTTGAGGTTTTGGGCGAGCGGTTGATTTTCTTAAATTTTTGTGATAAAATGACTTACAAGTTAAAAAAAGTTTTGAGATTCTTTCAAACAAATTTGGGAACCTTTATAAAATTCTTCGCTTAACGCTTAGAATTTTTCCCAAGTATTTTGAAAAGCGCGGCAAAAGTTTTTTTAAACTTTAAATAATTTTTCACAAACTTATAAAAATCACCGCGAGCCCAGATTAGTACAATATTATTATAATCATTCTAAACAAACTCCTTTATAAAATAAATATATTTAAAATTATTTGACTTGCATATATATATATATAATTAATGAAAATCCATCTTGATAATAAGTTTCAAGATTAAGAAGAGGAGAAAAACAAGTATGAAAAAATTACTTAGTTTATTAAGTATGTTAACAATTAGTGGAACTGTTGTACCAACAGTAATTGCTAATGTTTCTTATCAAAAAAATAAAGATTTGTCTGAATTAAATTTAACAAGTTTAAACATAAGCAGAAATAAAAGAAATTCAGTAAATTCTAAACATATATTTAAAACTAATGGAGCTGACATTCCAACAGAACAACAAATCAAAGATAAAATAAAAGAAAAAAATCCACAAGTAAATATTAATAGCATTAATGTTACAAATATTACTGAAAATAGTGCTGTAGTCACTATAACTGGATTTGGTGGTCAAAAAATAATTAATTTTACAGTTGATAAATCTGTACCAATAAACGTTGTTATTAAAACTACTCATTTGGGAGAAATTGATATAACTGGATTTGGTGGTGAATATGATAAACAATTATTTAAACATTTTTTAAAACAATTAAATTCACAATTAGATATTAATAAAATTAATGTCACAGACATTACTACAAGTACTATTAAAGTTAATTCAAATGATACAAATATTTATACTGGTGAAATAAATATTACTTATAGTAGGCCAGTAAAATTATTTATTAAAAACTTTGAATTAGGCTCAATTATAGTTAATAATAATTATTTACCAACCGAACAACAAATCAAAGATAAATTAAAAGAATTAAATCCTATTTTAATAAATATTATAAATGATTTTGAAGTTAAAGATATAACTTCAAGAAATGCAAAAATATCTTTTATAAGAAAAAATATTTTAAGTGGTGAAGTAGTTATTAATTTTATATCTAATATTAATTTAAATAAAATTATTACTCAAACTAGTTTAGGTGAATTTATAACTGATAATTTATCTAATCCAACCGAACAACAAATCAAAGATAAATTAAAAGAATTAAATCCAAAGTTAAATATCGAAAAAATCAATGTTGAAAATGTTAGTAATATAAGAGCACAGATTACTTCTTCTGATACAAATACTTATATAGGACATATAATTGTTGATTATAGTGTTTCTATTGAAACACTTAATTGAAAATAAAAAGTAAATAATTAAATGAAAAATATATTAAATCTTTTAGAAACAATCACTTTAATTGGAACAAGTACAACAAGTTTAGTTGCTTGTAATACACCACAATATAGCGAAAAAGAATTAAAAATATGAAAACAAAACAACAAAATAAATACAGATAATCAAGAAATCAAAGATAATTTAGAACCCATAGCACCACAAGAAAAACCATTTAATGAAGCAGATAATAGATGATATTTTATAATTTGAAAAGCTGATAAATGAATTGCTACAAAATATAAAAACAATAGATATGAACCAGATATGGGGTGAATTATTGAAGATTTACCAAATGTTAAATGTCGACTTATGATACGACCAAACGCTATTTTTGGGGCATTTAGTGATGGTAAATGAAGACAATGAGATAGAGATGATGGTTCATATTTTAAAGCAGTTTATCGTTGAAATAATGATACATCAGAACCTAATTTAATAGTTGACAAAGATGGTATGGTAAAAGTTAATTAATAATAAAAAAGTCATTTATTAATAGACTGCACCCCAAAAAGTAAGTAAAATTAAAAAAGAACTTTACTAAACTTTTAGAGGAGGTGCATTTTTATATGGCAAGAAAAGGACAAAAATTTAATAAATATACAGCAGATTTTAGAAAAATGATAGTACAAGAAGTTAAAAATAATAAGATAAGTTTTATTGCTCAAAAA
>NZ_RCOO01000174.1:0-2237 GCF_003987485.1 Spiroplasma endosymbiont of Megaselia nigra | reverse complement strand
TTTTGGGCGAGCGGTTGATTTTCTGAAATTTTGTGATAAAATGACTTACAAGTTAAAAAAAGTTTTGAGGTTCTTTCAAACAAATTTGGGAACCTTTATAAAATTCTTCGCTTAACGCTTAGAATTTTTCCCAAGGATTTTGAAAAGCGCGGCAAAATTTTTTTTAAACTTTAAGTTATTTTTCACAAACTTATGAAAATCACCGCGAGCCCAGATTAGTACAAAATAAATATAATAATAATCATATATAGTTCATCTCCTTTCTAAAATAGTATATTTAAAATGCTTGACTTGCATATATATATATATATATATATAATGTCAATAGATCTTGATAAAAAAGTTTCAAGATGAAAGAAAGAAAATTATAACAAATGAAAAAACTTTTAAGTTTATTAAGTGTATTAACAATTAGTGGAACTGCTGTACCAACAACAATTGCCGCTAGTCCTTATCAAAAAGAAGAAACTATCAAAAATAGTGATACTAATTATCAACAAACAAATAATTTAGAAAAAATAATTCGTATTAAAAGAGCAAAAGATAAAAAATGTAATATAAAAGATAATAC
Organism: Spiroplasma endosymbiont of Megaselia nigra; assembly: GCF_003987485.1. NCBI lineage: Bacteria > Bacillati > Mycoplasmatota > Mollicutes > Entomoplasmatales > Spiroplasmataceae > Spiroplasma > Spiroplasma endosymbiont of Megaselia nigra. The sequence continues at coordinate 1,666 of NZ_RCOO01000174.1, read as the reverse complement.
TTTAAGTAAAGGTATTACTACACCAAAATTAATAATATCTTCAGAAAATAACAATAATTATAATCAAAATATGACTGATATTATTAATTTTCTAGTACAGAATAATATTCTTACAACATTCTTTGAATCTTCATCAAATGATTTTAGAACACATGCAGTTAATCCAGCTTCAGAATATAATTATTTCGTTATTCCTGTTAATATTGAAAATATAGGTGAACTTGCATTAGTTTTTCGAACACAAGACTTATATCTTCAAGGCTTTATACAACAAACAACGCATAATTTAATTTTACAAGATAGTGGAAATTTTTATTATTTTAGTGATTCAACAATAACAAATATAAATGAACCCATTCAATTAAATGGACACACAATAAATATTACACCTCAAAGATTAGATTTTAATTCAGATTATGGTTCTCTTATTGGTAGTAGTGATCCAGAAATTAAATGAATAAATATTTTTTTAGCTTTTGATGCAATTCACAAATATAACGGAAATGTTAATACATTAAAAGGTGCATTAGCACGTGTTATTTTAGCAACAGCAGAAAGTATGAGATTTGGTGAAATTAATAATTTAATTAATAGAAGTAATAATGAAACATTCCATTGAAACAACGACATTAAGCCTATTGTAACTAATTGATCAAAAGAAAGTAAAAAAAGTATTGAATTAATAAATGAAATTGAAAGAAGATTTGGAAAAAAATCTATTCCATCAACTTCAAATTATATTAGCATGTCACTACAACAATTAGTAAAAGAATTTAGAGCACTAGATATCAAAATTTTATTGTTAATTTTTGTAGCATCTTACTGCAATATGTATAACGAATATAATATTCGTAATAAAAGAAGTGCAGATGTAGAACACACTTGTCATAGTGATGGTTATTTAACATATGATTTTTATGATTCAGGAGTTACTTTTGAAAGATCATCAAGATTCCCTCCTACTAGTTCAAATTGATTAAAATTAAAAATTACATATGTTATGTGAGAAAAAATTAATATTTTAAAACAAGTATATGGCTCAAATAAATTTAAAGAAGAGTTACACGGAATAATTGCTAATTATCCTCAAAATAATCCAGATACATGATGACCAGAAAATGATATTGATTCAATGACAAATATTATAATTAATAAATATACTGATATTAATAATGAAATTCAACAAATGAAAAATTCAAGTCCAAATGATGATAAATATATAATTATAGAAACATGCGGAAATCTTTGTTGAGATGATGATATGAATAAAAATGTTCATTGATGAGAATAAAAAATATTAAACATTTATGAAAATAAATTAATAATTTATTTTCATTTTTAATTAAATTAACAAAATTTATAAAAAATAGAAAGGATAAATATGAAAAAAATATTAAGTCTTTTAGGGATAATTACTTTAATTGGAACAAGTACAACAAATTTAGTTGCTTGTAATAATACATCACAATACAGCGAAGGTGAATTAAAAAAAGAAAAAGAAAAACATAAAATAAATACAACTAACCAAGAAATCAGAGATAATCTAGAATGAATAGCACCACAAGAAAAACCATTAAATGAAATTAATAATAAATATTATTTTGTAGTTTGGCGTAGTGATACAAGTAATAATTGAAGAATTATTAAATTTTTGAATGATACAAAT
>NZ_RCOO01000173.1:0-2249 GCF_003987485.1 Spiroplasma endosymbiont of Megaselia nigra | reverse complement strand
CCGCTATTTATCACTATAAATGTGTCTCTAACGGTATTATAATTTCAATGGGTAAAAAATACCACTGTGCAGATAATATTGTTATAGAAAGTTTTCATTCATTACTTAAGAAAGCTACAATCCATAATAAAATATATAATTCACATGAAGAATATATACAAGATGTTATAAAATGAAATACATGATATTCAAATCGTAAAGAAAAAGATATAATAAAAAAAATAGTAAATACTTTTTATTAGTACTTACTAAAATGGGTGCAGTCTATCAGATAAAGAACATGAAATATAAAAAATAAAAACAACAACATTGTTGTTGTTTTTATTTTCGTTTTCTTTGATAATTGTAAACCGATGTTAATACTCAATTTTGGGGACTTCATTTTGTTAATTTTTTTACAATTTTATTAACACTACCTGTTACAATATAATTTTTTCTTTTTACTTTTAATCCTTTTAGTAAACTTTTTCGAGCATAAGTAGATGTCTTCATAACTTTCACTGTTGAATGATATTTTGCATCTTTCTGGTTACTACTTCGATTTCAGAAATCAGTTTTTAACGGTCCTGGACATAAGGTAATAACTCGAACTGGTGATTTTGTTTTTTTCAATTCCGTATTAATCGCCACTCCCAAACTTCAGACATAAGCTTTTGAAGCATAATAACTAGCAAAAACTGGGGCTGGCGTAAATGCCGCTAAACTACCAATGTTTAAAACACGTCCTTGTTGTTGCGCTATAAAACGTTGTACAAATAATTTTGTTAAAATATGGAGCGCTTTAATATTTAAATCAATCATATTCATTTCTTGCTCTAAACTAAATTCATTAAAATAACCTCATACACCATATCCAGCATTATTAATTAAAATTGTTACATTATCTTTTGCAACATCATTAAATAATTTTTCACAATTTTCTAAATTACTTAAATCATAATTAATCATTTTAATTGTTTGTGTTGGATATTTTTGTTGTAAAGCAGTAACAGGGGTTGTATCACGAGCAACAGCAACAACATTATAACCAAGTTTTAATAATTCTTCGCAATAACAATATCCTAATCCTTTACTAGCACCAGTAACAACAGCTCATTCTAAACTATTACTATTTGTTTTTTTCATTATTTTCTTGTCCATTTTCTAATTTTGTTTTTTTAATAACTGTCATATCAAATAATGTTTTACGATTTAAGAAAATATAATTTCCTGCTGCCGCTAATGATAATACCGTTGTTAAATACATTGGAATCATAATAATTTGGTTTACTCAACCAAATTCATCTCATTGGCCTGTTTTTAAAGAATGACCATTAAACATACGAAAACCAATAAAAAATAAAATTGTCATTCCAAACATCTCCATTGCTGCTCGCACACGTCCTAATTGATTAGCAGCCATCACCACTTTTTGTGTTGCTAAAATTTGGCGAACAACATCAATTACAAAATCGCGAGCAATTAACAATACAACCATTCAAACTGGAATAATGTTTGCACAAGCAAAGACAATTAAAACAGTATTTGTTAGTAATTTATCGGCGATTGAATCAAAAAATTTGCCAAATGTTGTGACTTGATTGTAGCGACGAGCAATAAAACCATCTAATAAGTCAGTTAAGCTAGCAATAATAAATAAAATCCCGGCAATTAAATAACTAATTGGTAATGAATAAGTAACATTATCTCCTTTAATTGTTAATCATTGATCTCATCCATTATATAAGGAACTATTTTCAAATGGAACAATTACCATTAAAGCAATAATAACTGGGATTAAAAAAATCCGAATTAATGTAATACGATTGGCTCAATTCATTTTAAGTCCTCTTTTCTAAAAATATCTTATCCTTGATATGTTAATATTACTTACATATTATATTAATAAATGTATAATATTAAAGAAAGTTTATGAAGTGAGGGGAAAAATGATTAAAGAACTAGTACAATTACTTCAACAAAAACAAATGACAATTGCAGCATATGAATCAATAACAGGAGGTCTTTTTAGTCATTATATAACTAATGTTCCAAATGTTAGTCATGTTTTTTTAGGCAGTCTTGCATTTTAGAGTGCACTCCAAAAAGTAAGTATTAGTAAAAAAGGTTTATAAACTTTTATTTATTATATCCTTTTCTTTTCGGCTTGAATATCATTTATTTCATTTTTTAACATCATTAATATATTCGTCATGCGATAAGTAAATATTGTTATGAATTGTTGCTTTTTTTAATAAAGAATGAAAACT
>NZ_RCOO01000172.1:0-2252 GCF_003987485.1 Spiroplasma endosymbiont of Megaselia nigra | reverse complement strand
TGTTTTCATTATAGACTCTGGATTAATAATATTACCAGTATTAGATTTTCACACTTTATTAATTTCATCATAATAAATACTATCATTATCAAATGGAACAATAATTTTAATATATTCGTTATAATCGATTTTAGAAAAATCATTAATAGTTGGATAAGTAATATTTATTGAATTATCTGTTTGTAATCGTTCTTTTAATCAAAATAATAATGTTGGATAAAAAGTTTTTTTACTAATATGTTTATATTCTTCTTCTCATGGATGAGCATAATTATCTAAACTATAATTATAAGGTCTAGATACTGTTTTACTAGATATAATATCAATTATTTCACCTGCTAATTTTAAAGCATTTTTAACATCACGAGTAATATTTTCATTTGCCTCAGGGTCATTAGTTTGTGAATAAGCAACTCCACCTTGTGAAAATGAAGCACTACCAGTTAAATCATTAACTCCTTTTGGTAAATATCAATTAATAATTGCTAATAAACAAGCAGATTGAATATAACTTAATCATTTATCATATTCAATTAAACCAGTATTATCTTTTTTAACTCAGGGAAATAAATCTTTTTTATTAATCTTATCGGAAATTGTCCCGCCTGATAATCTATCCATTCATAAACTAGTTTTTAAAATAGCATTATAAATTAAATTATCATTATAAGCAGATTGTTTTCTTTCATTAATAGGTTGTCAAAGTTTACTTTCTTTAACATCTTCAACTGTTATAAATAATAAATTACTTAAATTATTTTCCATATAATACACCCCTTAATTGATTACGATATTTATTTTTTAAATTACTTGGCTTATAAATATTAACTCTTGTTTTTGTTTTCTTAATTTTTTTAATAATTTGATTAGTTTTGTAAAACATATTTTTAACTGGTGTTTTATATAAATTCTTAATATTTTTAACATCACTTCGGCGTTCGCGATACCATTTTTTATTATTAATTTCACCAGCAAAATTAAAATTAAAATGTCCAATCTTTAAATTATTAATAAACTTTTTAATTTGTTGTAATTTTTGAACTGTTGGTAATGTTAATTTAGTAGTTCCTTTGGGATATTTTTCTTTTAATGCTTGTGGTAATCGTTTTTTAATATAATCTCTTAAATGACTAGGTAATCATTTTCGTAATCAATAACGCCAAAATAAAGTTCCTGCATTAGATACAGCATTACTTAATAATTTTCAAATTTCAACTGGAACACTAGGATAAACATAAGGTCCATAAAATTTCGGATGTTTTGCTGTTTTTGTATATATTAAAATAGTTAAATTACCTGTTAAAGTTAACTTATTTGTAATATTAAACATACCACTATCAAGTCAACTACTATTTAAAGGTTGTCAATTAGTATTTAGATAATTTTCATTTTTAAATTGTTCTCTATTTTTAATATTATTATCTTTTTCTAATTGACTTAATATTTGTTGTATTTCTTTTTTATGACCTTTTTTAATTAAATCTAAATAAGTAAAAGGATTTAATCACTTATAAATATCTTCAACTTTATTTGTAATTTTATTATATTTACTAGTAACATAATTAACTGGTTTTAATACCGTTTGTTTAATTTGATTAACTCTATTAATTAAATTTACAAATTTACTTATTAAAGGTTTATTTTCTAAATTAGTTACTAATAAAGTTAAAACTCGTAATATTAATAAATTCATTTTTTATTAAGAATTTTTAATTACTACATCAATCGGATTTGTTTGACCAGTAGCGTTGTTTTTACCTTCAATTTGAACAGATACTGTTTGATCATTAGTAATATCAATTGGTCAATCCCCACCTTTACTTTCAATAAAGTAGTCAAAATCACTTTCAGTTAAAGAACTATCTAGTGCTTTTACTGCTTTTAAAACAACATTTTTAAATTGTGGTTTTAGTTGTTCAACTGTTGCTTGTGTTGGGTCTGCAACATGAATAGTTGGTTTATCTATTTTATTAATTCCACTGATATCAATTTTAGTGGAAGTTGATGATGAGATTACATAATCAACTGGCACTCTAAAAGTTTTATTTAGATTACTTTTAGCAGTATTAATTTCATCTTGTGTTGGTTGTTTTTCTAAAATAATCTTACATGTTTTTGGATATAAAATAGTTGGTGTTGCATATTGTACTTTACCAATTCATTTAGGGTTAGCAGTATCATTATCTAAAACTTGTTGAATAGTATCCATATTAATTGGATATGCTCATACTTGTTTATTAATTATTAAACCA
>NZ_RCOO01000171.1:0-2302 GCF_003987485.1 Spiroplasma endosymbiont of Megaselia nigra | reverse complement strand
TCCGATGAATAATGCAAATAAATTTATGTTTTTTAATATAAAAATAAAAAAAACAATCTCACAAGAGTTGTTTTTTGCCGGTTCATCGTACAGGACGCCATACATAAAAAATATAAATATTAATAAAAAAGATATAGAAGGTATAGTTAATACTAATAAAAAAACTAATTCTTTTAGAGTTTTATTAAATAATAAAGTTTATTTTTGTTCAAATGATAATAATGTGTATGAATATAATCCAGAAACAAAACAACAAAAAATTATTATTACAGCAGATGGTCCAATTTTACTTCCTGGATTTGTATTAAATAATAAACTATATTTTATTTTAAATAATGGTCAAGTTTATGAATATGACCCTGCAACAAGCCAACAAAAAATCGTTACTACAGCAGATGGTCCAATTCCTTATGCTGGAGTTGTATTAAATGATAAATTATATAAGTTACCCTATAATTATTTATACGACCAAAAATAGTCAAAAATATTATGAAATGAAAGATAGTATTGAATTACAATTAAAAATGACACTTAAAGAAAAAAATGAAATATATAATGTTGCTGTTTTAGCTGTAAAAGATGATGAAAAAATCCGCACCAGCCAAATAGAATAATTAATAATTGAGTTAATAATTATATAAATTTATTTATGTTTAATAAAAACAGCGTGTGCTGTTTTTATTTTTCTTTATTCCAAATCTCATAAGTGTTTTGGGGCGAATAAGCACCAATAATGTTGGTTTGATTTTTAATTCAAGTTGCGAGTGTTTGAGTGGGGGTAATTCAGTGAATTTTACCACCCGCAACAAGTCACTCACGCAAGTTAATTAGTTTCGTTCTAAACCGGTCGGGTGACTTGCGGGTGCGTTCAAATTCAACATAAATTTCGCTATCATCGTTTTTGGTAATGATTAAGTCGGGATAAGCATTCAAATTGCCGTTTTCCATTTTGAGTTCACGCTCTGTTTGATAGTGTTCAATGTCGGTCTGACTACAAAGTCATTTAATAAGCATATCTTGGTGTTGTAACTCATAGTAATTTACTTTGATGCTTTTTTTATGCTCACGCCCTAAATGACTTTGTGCTTTACTAGTTAAAGTATAATAATTTTTCTTCGGCAGAGTATCCACATTCAGCATTTTTAAATTTACTAATTTTTCTTTTTGTAATTGAATTGTTTTAATATTTTTCTTTAATAACAAAGCTATTTGTTCTAAGTTCAAATACCCCCAACGATTTATCATCAGCAATATTTTTTCTAACTCACCCATGAATAACACATCCTTACCAACCACTCTTATATTACTAACAGGGCGGGGTTTTTTCTTTTTTGCGTTCGCTTTTTTCTTTTAAGGGCATGGGCAAAAAGAAAAAAGGAACTAGGTGGGTTTTTATTGGTTATGTTAATTGCAATTAACATAACCAATAAAAACCCACCACTGCGGAACACCAACATTAAGCCGAAACCTCGTGCTATCAACAACCGTTGGGAGTGCGAGGTTTCGGGTGCTTGGCGTGCCAAAATGCTTGTTTTCTGAAGTATAAACAAAATTATTAATAAGTATATAAACTTAATAAATACTTATTACAATTATATATTAAAATTAATATATTTAGTGTTATATTCAATAAAATTACTACTAAATTTAGTTTTAAAATAACTAGAATTTAATATAATTTTTCTTTTTGTATAGTATAGGAATAGTTTTGGAATTATATTGGAAGAAAAGGTATAATAAAGTAGGTGATTTGGCAAACAGCAAAAACGATATGATAAAGACCATATCTTGCGTTTGTTTATTCGTTGTCTTGCTACACTGTGGTTTTACGCAAGTTCTCTGCTTTGTTGATAGGGGAGTTGAAAAACTCGATAGGGGAGTTAGTCTAAATTGTCTAATTCCACTAATAATTGATTGAGTTCTTCTTCGGATAATTTTGGCGGATTACCCTTGTTTTTTTCATACAGGGTGTTATAATCATCAACAAGAGAACAATTCTCTTGTTTGTCATTTTTTACTTTATTAGCAGAATGTTTGGCTTTGATTGAAGCTTGGTATTCTGCTTTTTGTTTGGCCATTGCTTGTAGTTCTGTTTGATATTTTTTATCAACGTCAGTCAAAAATTCTTCGCGGTTTTTAAACTTACGAAGGCGAGGTTCAACTGCTTGTCATTTTTCAAATTGACGATGTAAAGTATTTAAATGATGAAATTGATACATGTTTGTTTTAATCATCGCGTCATACCCTGTTGCTTTGATCTTTTCATCAAAATAAAACACATAATAAGCACCAAAAACTTTAA
>NZ_RCOO01000170.1:0-2333 GCF_003987485.1 Spiroplasma endosymbiont of Megaselia nigra | reverse complement strand
ATTTTGAAAAGCGCGGCAAAAGTTTTTTTAAACTTTAAGGCATTTTTCACAAACTTATGAAAATCACCGCGAGCCCAGTTTAGTGCAACAATATAATTATAATAATCATTTAAATAACTTCCTTTCTTAAATATACTTAAAAGCGCTTGTATATATATAATGTCAATAGATCTTGATAAAAAATTTCAAGATGAAATAAAGGAAATTATATAAAATGAAAAAACTTTTAAGTTTATTAAGTGTATTAACTATCAGTGGAACAGCTGTACCAACAACAATTGCTGCTAGTCCTTATCAAAAACAAAAAAATTTAAACAATAATTTTACAAAAAGTAATTTAGAAACTTTAAATAGGAATAAAAGAGAAAATAATAATAAAATTAAGGGTATTTTAAAAAGTGTAATTAATTCAGAAGATGGGTTTAGTTTGGGTATTTCTTTAAATAATAAAGTTTATTTTGTTTCAGACAAAAAAGTATATCAATATGATCCAAAAACAGGACAACAAAATATTGTTATTACTACAAATAGTTCTATCTATTCTTTAGGTTTTGCATATGATAAAATTTATTTTTCTTCATATGAAAATGATCGTAAAGGTAGAGTTTATGAATATAACCCCATAACAGATAATAAAAAAGTTGTTATTACGTCAAATGATTATATTGATTCTTCTGGAGTTGTATTAAATAATAAAATTTATTTTTGCTCAAGTAATGGAAATTTATATCAATATGATCCAAAAATAAATCAACAAGAAAATATTATAGTTATAAATAGTTCTGAAAGTTTTAATTCTTCTGGAGTTGTATTAAATAATAAAATTTATTTCGGCTCAAATAATGGTCATGTTTATGAATATAATCCTGAAACAAGAAAATATAGAGTTATAAATTCTACTGGGGGTTATTCTGTTTCTTCTGGAGTTGTATTAAATAATAAAATTTATTTTAGTTCAATTTATGGTGCTGTTTATGAATATAATCAAAATACAGGACAATATACAACTGCATTTACTGTTAGTAGTGGTATTGGGTTTAAAGGAATTATATTAAACAATAAAATTTATTTTAGATCAAATGATAAAAATATTTATGAATATAATCCTGAAACAAGAAAACATAAAAGTATTTTGAATATAAATGAAGGTATTTATAATTATGAATTAGTTCTTTTAAATAATAAAATTTATTTTGGTTCAAATAATGGTAGAGTATTTGAATATGATTATTTTGATTTAAATGAATCTAATATTACTATTAGTATAAAAGAACAAATAAGAAGAGGAATATATTTATATTATAAAAAACAAAACCCCAATTATGAAATCAAAGATATTTTAAATATCAATTTACAAGATTTAAAAGTATTTAATGTTTTTTTAGAAGAAACACAAAAAAATAAATCATCTAATTTAGAACAAGATCTTAATGATGTTTGTAAAGAGTCTAATTCAACATTTGTTAATGATAGTGATATTGAACAAAGTTATCTAACTATTTCTTGTTCTAAACAGTTAACAGAAACAAATACGTTTCAAAAAATGAATGGATTTTCTAAATCAAAAACAACAGCAAATGCCGACAATTGAAGTGCAAATGTAAATACTAAAATTACAACTAAGGCCAGTGGTTCTGCCGGTATACCGCTTGTTACAGAAGGGAAAGTTGAAGTTGCAGTTGAAGTTGGTGGTGGATATACGTGAGGAGGATCAAAAACTTATACTATAGGAGATACTTCAACTTCTTCTGACACAGAAATTAAAACAACTACAAACACTACAACAATAACTGTTCCATCTCAGCCAGTAAAAGTACCACCACATAAGAAAATTTCAGTTTCTGTTAATTCTTAAAAAAACAATGTGGGGCTTATTTTAAGTTATTATCAAAAAGTTGAAGGTATGGTTAGTGCAAATTTTATTGATAAAGATAATAATGAAACGCCGGTTTTTATTTCAATTAAAGATGCTATGTATAGTTTATTAGAAAATGAAATTTTACCCTTAAAAATTAAAATAAATGATGATAATAGTATAAATTTTTCTTATGATATTAAAACTAAAAAAGAAATAATCATGCATCAAGTTAAAACCGGAAAACCTATTTCTTTAAGTTTAAATGAACGAAATTTAAAAATTAAGTAATTTTTATAAAAAAACAAATTATAAATAAAATATGAAAAAAATATTAACTTTTTTAGGAGCAATCACTTTAATAGGAACAAGTACAATCAGTTTAGTTGCTTGTAATACAGCACCACAATACTCCAAAGAACAATTAAAAGAACTAAAAAACAATAATAATATAAAAACAAAAGATGGTATTTTAGAA
>NZ_RCOO01000017.1:0-13611 GCF_003987485.1 Spiroplasma endosymbiont of Megaselia nigra | reverse complement strand
GGTGTGTCAAAATTAATAAATTTAAGACAAAACTACTAAATTTTTTTAAAATAAATTATATTGAACATTTATTTTATTGATGTTATAATGATATTAAATAAACTGCTACACTTCATAGTACAATTTACAGAAATAAATAAAAAACAAAATAAACAAAAACTAGATAATTTGTTTGTGTTGTAAAATATGAATAATAATGGCTTAAACGCTCTCCATAACTTGGTAACTGCCCATAAATGCCACTTTTTGTTTTTAACGCTAAAATAAAATCACAAACTAAAAAAGCAAAAATTAACATAATACCAATAATACGATAAATTAATAATTTCCGATCTGTAAAAAAATGCTTAATCTTAAAAACCTTTCTTTTTCTAATAATTTATAAAAATAAGTTAATAAGGGATTTTGATTTTATTTGATAATTTATAGTTTTATTTGTAAATCTAATTATTTTTCCTCTTGTCGTTCGACTATAACATTAATAACTGGTAAGCAGCGATAATGCACTTGTGCTTGGTCAAACATCCGCTTTGCTGCTTGATTATCATCGCTGCCTTCGTATTTGTCATCATCATAAATAACTTCTTTAATTCCAGCTTGAATAATGATTTTTGTACATTCTGTACAAGGAAATAAGGTTGTATAAATTCGACAATTTTCTAAATTTGTTCGTGCACTTAAAATGGCATTTAATTCAGCATGAGCAACATAAGGATATTTTGTTTCTAAATATTCCCCTTCCCGTGCCCATGGAAAATCATCATCATTTAAACCACGGGGTAAACCGTTATAACCTGTCGCAATAATTTGCCCAATTTGGTTAACAACACAACCCCCAACTTGTGTATGTGGATCTTTGCTTCGCATTGCACAAACATGCGCAACACTTAAGAAGAAATCATCTCATGATAAATAATCATTACGTTTTTTCCCTGTTACTGTTGTCATAAATTAAAGATTCCTCCCTTAAAATTGAAAAAGAGATCACTAAAACTAGACTGACTTTGTAACAAAAAGATTGGTCAATTTGCTTTTGGATAAAAATAATAATTATTTAACATTTCCTCAATTGCACTCTTTTCCATCAAACCTGCACGTCAATAACTTAATAATGCGTCAATAACAGCACGATTATAGGATGGAACATAACGTATTCATAATAATGCAATTGTACTAACCACTATCATTGTTGCAATAATAAAAACTGGATATAATATTGTTCAATTAACACGATGTGAACGGTTAAATTCTAAACCATAACCAAGCGCACTACCAACAAAAAAACCAACAAAATTAATTAAATAAAATGAATAACCTAAAAAGATTGGCATTATTAGCAACCACAGCATAATAATTAAAGTTCGTTGGTTGGCAATTAAAGCCCCTAAATCTTCTTTACCATAGTTATAACTAAACAAACTTCCCCATAAAATTGCTAATAAAATAGTTGATCCGCCAAAAATTCAATTTGGTAATACGGCTGCTAAAAATACTCCGGCTAAGGGGATTCCAACTACTAAAATGACTGATAATCGTCAACGCCCTAACAAAGCTTCTGCATAACGAGCAACACTAAAAATCATAAATAAATTTAAAACTACTAACAATGGGTTACTGGAAAATAAAACATATGTTCATAATCGCCATCATTGATTATTTCAAATTAATAAATCACGAGTAACACCACCATAAACTAATTGCGTTGCTCCTTCACTTAAGCCTTGAGTATTAAAAATTTGCGCACCAAAAAAGATTCCAACAATTGGAATAATTAATAATAAAGCAATTAAAACTCACGTAACACCTAGGTTATTGACACTTAATTTATCACTTAGTTGCTTTAAATTTTTTGTTAATTTACTATTAGGGTCTTTAATCCCATCTAAAATTTCCTCAGTTGTCATCCCCACCATTGAAGTATCATTTTCATTATTTTCTTGCAACATTGTAATGTTCGGATAATAAGTACTTAAACGGTCAAGATAATTATTTTTGTCAACAAATAATGTTACATCGCCACTATCATCTTTATAAATCTGCGAACGATTTTCAATTAAAATAATTGATAAAATAGTAAGTTTTGCGCGTTGAAATTTTTTATTTAAAAAAGTCTTTAACGTTTGCACAACCTTATCATTAATGATGAGATCATTAAATTCACCACTAAAATTATCAATAATTTTAATAATTTGAAATTCTTTACTATCAACTTTATATAAATAAACATTATTATTATTATTATTATTATTATTATTATTATTATTATTATTATTGCGTGGTTTACTTTTATAAACATTGTATTTTTCTTGTTTTAAAAAATAATCAACTAGAGATAATTTATCTTTATCAAAACTCATTGTTTTCTATCCTTTCGCGCGTAATATTGCTAATCTTTGTTCAAACTCTTGTGGTAAGGCTGCCGTAATGGTCAGAGCTTCTTTAGTAACTGGATGAATAAATCTTAATTGATACGCATGCAGATATTGTCCAAAACTTTCTTTTTTATCAGCGGCTGTGCCATATAACGGATCACCAACAATAGGATGGTTAATGTATTTTAGATGGGCTCGAATTTGATGAGTTCGCCCGCTTTCTAATTCACACTCTATATAAGTATAATCATTAAAGCGTTCAATTACAAGAATATTAGTTACTGCTTTTTTAGAATTTTTTGCTGTAACTGTCATTTTCTTGCGATTATTAGGATCACGGCCAATTGGCGCATCAATTTTAGCTCGATTCTCAATAATTTGACCATGAACAAGTGCTAAATAGCGGCGTTGTAATTGCTTTGTTTGAATTTGTTGTTGTAGTTGATGATGAACAACATCATTTTTAGCAATAATTAAAGTTCCTGTCGTTTGGCGATCAATGCGATGGACAATTCCCGGGCGTTGCTCACCACTAGCAGTTGACCATTGCACTCCTCGTGCTAATAAAGCATTAACTAAAGTATCATTCTGGTATCCTGGTGCTGGATGAACAACTAAATTATTTGGTTTATCAATCACCATTAAATAACTATCTTCATACAAAATTGTTAATGGGATTGGCATTGGTGTTAATTCACTTGCTTTAGGATTTGGAAATTCAATGCGAACATGGTCTCCAATTTGACTAACATAATTTGCCGGCACAACTTGTCCATTAACTTGAACTTTCTCTTGCTTAATTAATGCTTGGATTTTAGTTCGCGAAAAAGAAGTGGGATTTGTTTTAAAATAATCAGTTAAAATTTTATCAATTCGAGCTGATGAAGAAACAATAAAGGTAATCTTAGTCATTTGGTTCAAAATGATCTTCGCGTTTGCTTCGTGCTCACTCACGATAAAACTGAATAATTTCAATAATAATAGCAAAAATTAAGACAATAACACCAAAGGTTACTCAAGTATCAGCTAAATTAAACACACTATAAGGGGGAAATAAAATTCATGCTAGAAAATCAACAACCCCACCATGGTTTCACATACGGTCAATTAAATTACCAAACCCACCAGTTGTAATCATCATTAAACCAACAGCAGCAGTTTTATTATTAATATATAAAAAAATACCAAATGCAAGCAAAGTAATAAAAACTGCACCAATAATAACAAGTGGAAGATTATCAGCATTTGTTCCAAAAGCAATTCCTTTATTAACCATAAATTTAAAATTAATAAATCCATCCAAAAATTTAACTTCGGGAACTGCTGGATCATGGGACAATAAATGAAAAGCTAATTGCTTCGTAATAATATCTAATATTAATAACGAAATAAAAATTGGTAGACAAACTTGGAGTTTATATCTTCAAATATAATCTCGATTTTTAAAATGGTCTTTAAAATCATATCAAAATTGTTTTGTTCGTTCTTTCATTTGCTTTTGACTCCTTTTTCGTTTTATACATTATCGCACATTTTTTGCCGATAAAACATTAAAACAACGATCACAAATTTCATTATTTTGGACATTTAAATGATTATAAATCATTCAACAACGTTGGCATTTTAAACCAGCTTTTTCTTGAACTTTTAAAAAACTAGTTTCATATTCTGTTAAGTTCTGATGGTCAGTAGTAAAAATAATTTCACTAACAATAAAAATTTGATATAAATCCTTAATTGTCGCTAAACTTGCATAGGCTGGTTTTAAAGCAATCGTTACTTGACATTCTAATGATTTTTTAATTTCTTTTTGTTCACGACGACGTTCTAATTCTTTATTAACATCATCTCGTAATTTCAGCACTTGGTCTCATTTTGCAATTAATTTATCATTAATAGCCATTGTTAAGACAAAATTTTTTTCTAAATGAACCGAGCTTTGTTGCTCGGGATATGTAATAAAGCGATGACTTTCTTCAACTGTATGCGGAATAATTGGTTTTAAAACATCAACTAAAATCCGATATAAATAATATAATGTTGTTTGTACCGCACGACGACGTGGTGATTTCATTTCCTCAATATATAAAATATCTTTTGTAAAATCTAAATAAAATTTTGATAATTTTGTGGTAACAAAATTATTAATTAAAGTATAAACATTATTAAAATTAAATTCTTCATAACTTTTATTTACTTTTTGTTGAAATTCCTGCGCTAAATGTAACACATAATAATCAACCTCTCCTAATTTTGATTGTAAATCAGTTGCTGGATTAAAATCATTTAAATTTGCTAATAAAAACCGTAATGTATTACGAATTTTTCGATAAGCTTCCGCAATTTGTTTTAAAATTTCTGGCCCAATTTTAACATCATCACGATAATCAACCGAAGCTACTCACATTCGTAAAATATCAGCTCCATACTGGTCAGTAATTGCTAATGGTGAGATAACATTTCCCAATGATTTACTCATTTTGCGGCCTTTTTCATCATTAGCAAAACCATGTGATAAAACAACTTGGTAAGGAGCATGACCTGTCGCCACAACCGAAGTAATTAACGATGAATTAAATCATCCTCGAAATTGGTCAATTCCTTCCAAATAAACATTAACGGGATGGGGTAAATGATATTCTTTTGTTACTGCTAAATTACTAACACCACTATCAAATCAAACATCCATAATATCTTGCTCTTTTCGTCAATTGCGATTTTGATAAGCTGGTGGCAACAATTGATAAGCACTTCATTCAAATCAAATGTCAGTTGTTTTTGCTTTGGCAAATAAATTAATTACATGTTCAATTAATTCTGTTGTAAATTGTGGTTGATTATTTTCATCGTAAAAGGCAATAATTGGTACACCCCATAATCTTTGACGAGAAATACATCAATCCTGACGATTTTCAATCATTGTTTCCATTCTTTTTGCTGCTCATTGTGGATTTCATTGTACTTGTCTAATTTCTTTTAATAATTCTGGTTTAATTTTTTCAATTGAAACAAATCATTGTGCTGTTGCACGATAAATAACTGGTTTTTTTGTTCGTCAATCAATTGGATAACGATGTTTTGTAAATTTTAATTTTAACAAAGCGCCATTTTGTTCTAATCGTTGACCAATCATTTTATTTGCATCTTCATAATAAACACCAACTAAACTATCATCTGCTACTTCTGGAATATATTTTCCAGTATCATCTAATGGTGCAAAGATTGGAACATTGTTCGTACGGGCAATCAAATAATCATCTTCACCAAATCCCGATGCGATATGGACAATTCCTGTCCCAGCTTCAACAGTAACATGGTGGCCAAGAACAACAGAACTATCGCGGTCATATAAAGGATGTTTTGTAATAATTCCAACTAATTTAGCACCAACTACTTCTTGTACAATTTTAACTTTTTTCCAATTTAATAATGTTTGTAACTCGTCAAATAAAGCCTTAGCAAATAAGTATTTTTCACCTTCAACAAGAACTTCAACATAAACAACATCTTTTCCAACCGCTAACAATTGATTCATTGGAATTGTTCATGGTGTTGTTGTTCAAATTAAAAATTTTGTTCCTGGTTTAATCACCCTATTTCCTGTTGTTACTGTAAAAGTTACATAAATTGATGGTGATGTTAAATCAGCATATTCAATTTCTGCCTCCGCTAAAGCTGATTCACTTGAAGGTGATCAATAAATTGGTTTTAATTGCCGATAAACTAATTTTTTTTGAACCATTGTTTGAAATAATCGTAATTGTTCTAATTCATATGGCAAATATAATGTTACATATTTTTGCTGAAAATCACTAAACAAACCTAACCGACTAAATTGCGTAATTTGTTTTTCAATTTGGTCTAAAGCATATTGACGACAAATTTGGCGAAAGGCAACTGGTGGAGTTGTTTTCCGATCAACCCCGCTTTTAACAACAGCAGTTTCAATTGGCAAACCATGCGTATCTCAGCCACAAATTCATGGACTATAAAATCCTTTTTGATTATAATAACGAACAATAAAATCTTTTAAAATTTTGTTTAACGCATGACCAACATGTAAATCCCCATTTGCATAAGGAGGACCATCATGTAAAATAAAGGGTTGGTTGTTAGCATTATGTTGATAGCGCCCTGAAACAACATTTGTTTTAAGTCACTCTAACTGAATTTGCGGTTCTTTTCCTACCAAGTTAGCTTTCATCTCAAATAAGGTATTGGGAGTTAATAATGTATCTTTATAATTCATCAGTGTTTTTTCCTTTCTGTCATAAAAAAAGTAAGACTATAAGAGCGCAAATGCACGGTACCATCTTACTTTATAAATATTGTAATAATATTTACCTTTTTTTCTTTATTTTAAATTGTAAAAACAAGAGATAATTATTTGTCTTTTATGATTAGCTCACATCATCCTAATCTTGCTGTAATAAAACGAGCAAATAACCGTGGTTTGTTTTCTTATAAATAAATATTACACTATTTATTTAATTTTGTTAATAATTTCTTTTTTAATCAATTCTGTAATTCGTTCACCATCATTAATGGAAAAGACATAAATGCGCTTATTTCGTTCTAAAAAATCATCAATTACTTTTAACACATTCTGGGGATTATGCCGATTATGATCAATGTCATCAAGTAATACTGCAATTTCTTCTTTAAAAGCATAAGAAAAATCAACTGCTTTCATAATAATCCGTCCCGCATTATGACTTGCAACTTCAAATGCTTCGCGTGATTTTTCAATATTATACCGTGAAATATGCTCTAAATGTTGTAATTCTTGTAAACGCAACATTAATTGGCGATTATGGTATGTTAATTTTTCTATAATTTCATTTTGTTCATAAATAATTGTCCGTAAATCTTTCTCTTGTTCTGCCATATTTTCCCCTACTTTATGCAAACTTTGCAATTGTAATTCGATAATGTTGGTTTGTTGATGGTAAAATTGCATTAATTTTAAAACGACCATACCGTTTTATTGATATTATAATATCACAAGCAACTTGAAAAGTCTTATTATTTACCACTGAAAAATTAACATAAACATAATTTTGTTCAACATATTTTTGTGCTTGTTGGCGTGAAACATTGCAAAGGGCACTTACCACAGCATCTAAGCGTAAACTTTTTACTGTTTTTACAAAAACATTAAATTGATATTCAATAACAACAGGGGCAGGGTTAATAGTTCAAGTTAATAAGTTCTTTTGAATAATTAATGGAGCATTAATAAACACTGGCATAATTTTCTTTAAAACACTTAAATATAAATCATTTGCTGTGATATATAAATCACCAAACACTCGCATTTCTAATTGTAATTGGTTTAAAATAAAACCAAGCACCTGATGATGTTGAAAAAAATGCGGTGTTGGTTGTTTCGCATGTAAAATAACCGTATTATCGTGCTTAGCATTAAAACTAACTGTTGCTCGAAAACCATTTGTTAATGGTTTATGAATAAAATAATTAGTAATGTTTGCTTGTGCCAAGATTGCTTGCAAAATTGCAATTTGACGTAAATCAAGAAAATCTGTGTTAACAACTTGCCCACGGTGGGCTTGTTCACATCATCCTTTAATTTTATTAATTAATTCATAATCTTGCTGATAATGTTGCAATAATTGTGTCTTATTAAGCATCTTTTTGAATTGTAAATTGATAAGTTCTATGTTCAATTTTTTGAACATCACCATTAAAAGCATACATCACACCACTAATAAAATCTAATAGACGTACCCGTTCTCCTTTTGGTAACTTCTCTAAATGAACAATTAATTGCCCTTTTATTAATAATAAATCAGCCATTTTGGGAGCATCATTATAACTATCAGCAATAAAACTAGTTGTAAGCACACTTGTATTACTACTAACTTCAGAAGAAGGCTGTAATTCGCTTTCACGCTCAAAATTCACCTTTTGAAAGGGTGTTTCTGGGGCAAGAACAGGTTTTGTTAATGGTTGATCTAATGGTTGATCTAATGGTTGATAACTATGGACAATTGGTGCGGTTAGGCTATCATTAAAATCAATTCGTGGTTGAGATTCGTAAATACTTCGTTGTTTTTTCTTAAAAATGCTCATTATTATCAACTACGACGAACAAATGGTGGTAAATCATCATCTTCATCGTCATGTTCAACGACTTGATTATTATTAACATGTTCTCGTCACGCATTAATCCGACGGTTTGCATTCGCTGTTTCACGTTCAGCATTTTCAGATAAATTAGTGAAATAACTTGGCCGTTTACGAGCAACATCTTGATCATTGTCATCACTAACCTCAGCATCCCGTGTTGGACGTGGTGCTGGTGCTTCGTATTCTTCCATTGAAGCACGATAACCATTATCTGGATTAGTAAAATTTTGTTCTTCATCGAACCCAGTTGCGATGACAGTTACAATCATTTCATCATCTAAATGCTCATTAACTGCTGTTCCAAAAATAATATTAACTTCGCCACCAATTGCTTGTTTAACAATATCAACAGCATCATTAGCATCATTTAAGGTTAAGGTATTACCACCAGTAACATTAATAATAGCATCACGAGCACCACGAATTGATGCTTCTAATAACGGAGAAATAATTGCTTTATTAGCAGCTTCAATTGCTTTATCTTTACCTGAACCAATCCCAATGCCAAATAAAGCATTCCCTTTATTTTTCATCACGGTCTTAATATCTGCAAAGTCTAAATTAATTAAGGATGGTACTGCAATTAAATCAGTAATGGTTTGAACTCCTTGGCGTAAAATATTATCTGCTTCTTTGAATGAATCTTTTAATGGGACACCACCAATTACTTCTAATAAGCGATCATTTGAAATAATAATTAATGAATCAACATGTTTACGTAGTTCTTCGGTTCCTTGAATAGCATAACTATTGCGCGCACGTCCTTCAAATGAAAATGGCGTTGTAATAATTCCAACGGTTAAAGCACCTTGTTCTCTGGCGAGTTTGGCAATAATAGGAGCAGCCCCAGTTCCAGTTCCACCACCCATTCCAGCGGCGACAAAAACCATATCTGCCCCTTTTAAAGCGTCTTTAATTTCCTCTGCTGATTCAATTGCTGCTTGACGACCAACATCAGGATTAGCACCTGCTCCTAGCCCTTTTGATGTTTCTTTACCTAATACAATTTTATTTTTTGACTTTGAAACACTAATAATCTGGGCATCAGTATTAGCAACAATAAATTCAACCCCTTGTACGCCTGCTTCAATCATCCGATTGACAGCATTATTACCAGCACCACCAATACCGATAACTTTTATTGACGCGACTTGTTCATAATTATCAAAATTGTCCATAACCTTAATTCCTCCATTTTTTTATATATTATACTATTTATTTAATATTTTGGTAGTATTTTTGTTGATATTGTTGCGAACCGTTTAAATGCTGGTTACTTAGCGGCATAACCCCTTGTGCCAGGTTAGCATTGACACCCGGTTGATGATGCTCACCATATTTGTCATTTCGTGGTCCTTTTTTATCACCATTATTATTTAAATAACGAATATAACGATGATCAACCGATTGAATATTTGTTGCACTAACTTTATTTGCTAAATGTTGATAATAAATATTTCCCAATAAGCCAGTACATCATGTTTCTTTTGCTCCTAATGTTGAAGCAATATAAACGATAACATTTTTATCTTTATTTAACGCCAACAAATTTTCTTTAAACCCACTAATTCGTAAAATTTCACCAACAACAACCACTGGATAGTTATAGCGCCCTAAGCTATTAGCTAACTTTTCACTCAATGTTTCCATTTCTTCTGTTAAAACATGATTAACAATTCGTTTTAAATCATAATGGGTAAAATTTAATTGTGTTTGTTGCTGTTGATCATATTTGCTATAAATAATTAAATTATCTTTACTATTATTATTTAAATTAATAATTTTATATAAATATTTTAGTGCTTGCTTATTATCACAACTTAAGACATTACGTAATCGCGTAATTATTTTTTTAATCCCACCCGGAATAATAATTTGTTCACATAAAGTTTCACGAACAAAAACATAAGCGATAATATTATCATAATCTCAATTAATAATTGTAATTCCATTTTGCAAATCAACTGGTGATGAAATATTTCACGCAAGACTAAACCCCTCTGGAAGGATACCCATAACTTCAATTTTGGCATATTTAAGTGTCGCAAAAATACTTTGAATAATCTGTTTTTTTGTTACATAAACAATTGCCTTAATACTTACTTTGTGCGCCGCCTGCCCTATTGGTGGCGCTGATAATGCTTTTTGTTCATTAAGAATGTAACGATATGGTCTAATAAAAAAAGCAGTTTCATCATCTAATAAAGGAACTTCTTTTGCTAATGTAATTAATGAATCAATATCATTCTTAGTAATTAGACGATCATGTGTTAAATTTAGCATTTTGGTTGAAGTTTTAATTGTCATATTATTTGCTGGAATACTAATTGCCACCCGTTCAATTACAATTCCTAATTGTCGATTTGCATCTTTAATTAAATTAACTAATTCTTTAGCCACATTTTTTTCATCAATAATAATACCATTATCACAAAAATGATATTCAAGATGCCTTTTATAAAGCACTTTAATTTGTGATTCAGTATAAACACCAACCATAAAACTAAAACTATAATTTTTAATTTCTAACACAGCATATACTTCTTTTAACTTATAATCCACTTCGTTCACCTCCTTTTCAAATTTTAGAATATTATTTCACCCGTTCTAATATTCTTAATTTAGCACTTGTACTTCGATGGTTGTTTGTTTGTTCAGTTACCGAAGGTACAATTGCTTTATTAGTAATAATCTGATAATCACTTTCAAAATGTGATATTACTGGTAGCTGTTGATTTATTTCATAATTAGGATCTTTTGTTAAACTTTGAAAATATTTTTTAACAATACGATCTTCTAATGAATGAAACGAAATTACAACTAACCGACCATGCACCGCTAATAAAGTTGTTGCTTGTCGTAATGATTCTTGTAAAACAAATAACTCTTGATTTACTTCAATTCGTAATGCTTGAAAAACTCGTTTTGCTGGATGTTTTGCCTTTTTTAAAATCTTTTGTGGCAAACTTTTTTTAATAATTTCAACAAGACGGAAAGTAGTAACAATTTCTTGTTCATTACGAGCAATAACAATGTTTTTTGCAATTACTTTTGCAAATGGTTCTTCACCATAATCTTGAAAAAGTTTTACTAAAGCTTCTTGCGAATAAGTATTAACAATGATTTTTGCTGTTAATCCTTGATGTTGATTCATCCGCATGTCCAATGGACTATCATAGCGATAACTAAAACCACGGTTATCATCATCTAATTGTGGTGATGATACTCCGAGGTCATATAAAATCCCATTAACTGCTTTAACATGTCGTAGTTGTAATTCAGCAGCTAAATTAACAAAATTATTTTTAATAATTTCATAATTACGATATTTACTCTTCTGCAAAATTTCTTCAGAAGCAACAATTGCTGCTTCATCTTGCTCAAAGCAATATAACTTTCCATTTGGAAGATGCTTTAAAATTTCAAGACTATGTCCGGCTCGTCCTAAGGTACAATCAACATAAATTCCATTGTTTTGAACATTTAAACCGGCAATTGCTTCTTGTAATAAGACTGTCTGATGTTTAAATTCCATACGTTAAATTTTTTCCTCAAAATTTTTTGCCGATTCTTCGATTCCTGGTGCTTGTTCAATGTATACTTCTCAAACTTTCGGATCTCATAATTCTAAGTGATCATTGTTTCCAATAATAACAACATCTTTTGTAATATTTGCTTTATTTTGCAAAATGGACGAAATTTTAATTCGTCCAGCATTATCGAAAGTAGTTTCATCAGACATTGACATAATTTTTCGTGTCAAAGCCCTTCCTTCGGCTGTGGCTTGTCCAGTTGAAGAAACTTTTTCTGTTCACTTTAACCATTCAGCTTCATTACGAACATCAATACAACCATCAAAACCAAGAGAAATAAAGACTTTATCATCTTTAAACTGTTCTCTCATTTTAGAAGGAATTGTTAATCGTCCTTTATCATCTAATGTATGATTGTAAGTTCCTAATAATGCCATTTTGCTCCATTCTACCCCACTTTCATACATATTGTATTATAATCTTTCCCATATTGCAACACTTTTCCCAAAAAATTTTTTACAAAAAAATAGTCCTACTACTGGACCAATAATTTAAAGGCTTTTTTAAACAAGATAAATTATAAATACAACATTAGTTAAAAAAAAAAAGAATCTCTTGATCCTTTCCTATAATTAGTTATTATAACCTAATCAACTCTAATAACTTCTTTATCCTTATAATATCCACATTCACGACAAACTCTATGTGGTTTAATTAATGCTCCACAATTTTTACATGCTATCAAAGTTGCTCCAACTAATTTAAAATGTGTTCGGCGTTTTCTTTTTGCCTGTTTGGATGTTTTTCGAAATGGTACCGCCATTATTTCTCCTCCTTTGTTGTTTTAACTAATTTTTCGTGTAATTGTTCTCATCGTGAATCCGCTTGAGCTGCTTGATACGCTGCAAATTCTTCCTCAGAAAAAACTTGCCAAGTTAAATCACCACTAATTATTTTATCACTATTTTTAGATAAATTAATAGGAATATTCATAATTATTTCATCTCATGCATATTTTATTATATCAAAATTTTGCTCATTTAAGTAATTAATATCACTTTTTTTATAAAATTTAAAACTATACTCATCATTTCATTCTAAATTAATTGGAACAGCAAAATGTTCTAATGTCTGAGCATCCTCAACAACAACTTCGCCAATAATTGTTGCAACAATATTAACTGCATTAAGATTTGGATGATAAGTAATTATTCCCTTAATATTAACATCTTTGATTCCTCTAATATTAACCGAATAATCTAGTAATTCTGGGCTAATATTTAATGGTATATCGACACTAACTTGCGGTTGTTTAATAAAATCTGTTTCTGTATAAATCATTTTGTTCCCTCATTATTTTATTGACTTTTGTTGCCAAATTTGAATAATCTTACCCTAATAAATCTTTTGTTAAATTATTCATTAATATAATATAATATAATATAATTATACATTTATTTTGGTCGTATAAATAATTATAGGGTAACTTATATAATTTAAGAAATTAGAACACTTTAAGCATTCCACTTACACTATTATTTTAAACCAAACTATTT
>NZ_RCOO01000169.1:0-2377 GCF_003987485.1 Spiroplasma endosymbiont of Megaselia nigra | reverse complement strand
TGAAATAACCACATAATTTTAAAAAAATATTTTTTTTGAAAAAATAGTTGCAATTTTTAATAAAAGATATAATATTGACTTAATAAGGGTTAAAAATCCTACTTGCATCTTTACTTTACAAAACTAATAATTTAACTTGACTTTTTATAAAAATAAATTATAATTTTTATAAATAAGAAAGGAAAAAAGAAATGAAAAAAAATACTAACGATGTTTTAACAGTGCAAAATGATAAGATTTGAAAGCGGATTAAAAAGTCAGTTTTTCATAAGGAATTATATAATCAGAGGTCAATTACGTTTAAAATTGCTGCTTCTGCGATTTTTTTAGCGATGGCCGTTGGATTAAGTTTACTAGAGGTTTTTAGTGTTCCAACTCCTTGGGGGGCAACGTTTGGTTTACGATTTTTTGATACTTTAGTAATTATTTATTCAATTGCAATTGTTGGATTAGCATTTGCTTTATTAGAAGGAATTGCATTACCTTGAATTCATAATTTAATTGATGGGCATCATACTTGACTTGAAATGGCATTCTTTATGATTTCTAATATCTTAGTTGTGTTCGTAACTTGATTTGTTTACTATATTTTATTTAATGCTTGTCATAAAATTACTGTTCCAGAAAATGTTGCTGACCATACTATTCATGAATATCATCATGTTAAAAAAGCGCATGACCATCATCATAAAATTGTTAATATTAAATGAGGGAAAAAAATCTTGGCATTTACTATTATAGTGCCAATATGTGCTTTAATTGAAGCAATTTCATTTTTAATTGTTGCAAAGATTTTAGTAAATATGGGTCATACGCATCCAGATGCTGATCATGCTCATGTTCTACACGATAGTTTGAAGATATTAGATCCGACAGGGAATATAATAAGTAATCCGATTGATTGGTCTAATCAAGTTACTGTTGCGCATGCTGGCCATGATCATGACCACGATAATAGTGGGATGGCATCTATTTTTGAGTCATGACAACATACTTTAATTTTTATCGGGATTTTCTTTGGAATTTTTACTGCTAAATATATTATAAACTCTACTTTATTTTTATTATTAGAACAACGAACAAGACAATTAGTTGATCGATATGGAATATATGTATAAAAACTTTTTGGGCGAGTAACAAAGATACGGATTTACTGAAAAAGTAAATCTTTTTTATTTGTTAAATTACAAGCTTGTTAATAACTAAATATTGATTTGTTGTGGTAATAAAAATGCAACAAATGTTTTTCATTGTGCAATTTTAATTAATAACAACAAGTTAATTAACTAGTTTATTAACAAGTTAAGTAATAAGTTAAATAATTGGTTAAATAACTAGTTGTTTAACAAGTTTAGCACCTTGTTCAGGGCAAAATTGTTAGATTGGTGGTGTTAATATTTATAAAGAAAAATTGGTTTATGTATATTTAAACAAAAATTATATTAGATCAATTGAATTTGATACATTAACTTGTAGAAATATAATTAGTCCAATTACACAAGGTGGTAGTATATTAATTCCTAAGCAACTTATTTATAATGCAAAATATTCAATTCAATTAAAATTGGGGTTATTTCCAAGTCAAAAATATGAAGAATTTATTATGGAAAATGGTGTAAAAAGGATATTAGGATATATTGTTGACATTGAATTGAAGAATGCAATAGAGGTTAGAGCGAAAAATAATATTAAAAACTACAATAATCAAGCAGAAAATTTATCAGTTTTAAATATAAAAGAAGTTATTGATAAAAATAAAACTAGTTTTGCCGATTCCGAAGAAGAAAATTTATTTGATACAGAAGAAGGGAAAATAATATGAGATTAAAGAATTATTTTTTTGCAATTTATGACTGAGATGATAATTATTTAGGAACTTATAGTTCATATGAAGAAATAATATATTTTTTGTTTGGAATTGGTCCATCAGATAAAAATTATCAATTTAAAAAAAGATATATAGCTAAAGTTATTGCTAAAACAAAGAAAAAAACCTTTAAGAATCAGAAATTAAAAATATATAAATTTATAGATGAGGATGATAAGTATGAATAGCAAAATTAAATGTAATTTTTGTAATAAAAATATTAATCATGGAAATATCGTACACAAATATAAAAGACTGCACCCCAAAAAGTAAGTAAAATTAAAAAAGAACTTTACTAAACTTTTAGAGGAGGTGCATTTTTTAATGGCAGGAAAAGAACAAAAATTTAAAACATATACTGCAGAATTTCGAAAAAATACAGTAAAAGAAATTTAACAAACATCGCTTACTTATATTGCACAAAAATATAAAGTAAATATAAAAACACTTGATTCATGACAAAGAAATTTTAAAAAAGGAATTTTAAATACACCAAAAGGTCCAAAAGAA
>NZ_RCOO01000168.1:0-2385 GCF_003987485.1 Spiroplasma endosymbiont of Megaselia nigra | reverse complement strand
CTGAATAAGAAAAATGTTTGTTCAAGGCAAAATATATGGCATATTAGATAACTTCCCATTTTTAGATAAGTGCATTAGTGAACTAAGATTTAGTGATACTAAAACAAACACACCCGATAGTAAAATGTACCATGACCCATATGATGCTTTGTTTTATGGTTCTTATCCATATCGTTTTAAAATGGGAATATAATTAATCTATTTTTGGGCGAGCGGTTGATTTTCTTAAATTTTTGTGATAAAATGACTTACAAGTTAAAAAAAGTTTTGAGGTTCTTTCAAACAAATTTGGGAACCTTTATAAAATTCTTTGCTTAACGCTTAGAATTTTTCCCAAGTATTTTGAAAAGCACGGCAAAAGTTTTTTTTAAACTTTAAGGCATTTTTCACAAACTTATGAAAATCACCGCGAGCCCAGATTAGTACAAATATAATCACAATAATAATCATTACAATTCATCTCCTTTCTAAAATATATTTAAAGTACTTGACCTATATATATATAATGTCAATAGATCTTGATAAAAATTTTCAAGATGAAAGAAAGGAAATTATACAAAATGAAAAAACTTTTAAGTTTATTAAGTGTGTTAACAATCAGTGAAACAGCTGTACCAACAACAATTGCCGCCACCCCCTATCAAAAAGAAAAAAACAATATAGAAAATTTAAAAAGAAATAAAAGAGAAAATAATAATAAAAATGTAGTATCACACACTGATCCAATTTTTGGTAAACCTAGAATGTATTATACAATTAATCCAGATACTTTCGAAGAGATAATATTTTGAAAATTAAATAATGATTTACATAATTTTATAATAAAATTTCAAGATAAATTTTATTATGATGCCAAATTAAATGATGCAAGAATTGGTGGCGGAGATATTCGCGAAAGTGCAGAAACTATTTGAAATAATTGACCAAGAATTTATGATTTTTGACAGAATACAGGTAAAAGAAATAAAATAAAAATTGTAACAGTTTCTAATTTTGGAAGTTCATTACAAGATATTGAATCTATAGAATTATTTGAAGAAAATTCATTTATTGAAAATAAATATCTTAACAATTTATGAAATGATTTTGATGGTGATTTGTCAAAAGAATATATTGATTTAGGAATTATTGAAGATACAGATGATAATTTTATTTTAAATAAGCTTAAAGAAAAATATCCAAAGTTAAATATTTCTTATTTTGAATTTTTTGATAAAAAATATTATTCATTCTTTGATAAAAGTTTCTCAACTAAATTTAAAATAAAATCTAATAACGAATTAATTTACCCTATTCAAACTTTAAATAATAAATTTACTTTTATAACTAAAAAATGATTAAATAAAGATTTACCAAAATTAATTGATAATGAAAATTTAATTAAAAATTGAAAAACAAATTTTATAAATTGACAAAATGAAAATAATAGACAAATTAATGAAGATTTACCAAAATACGGAAATGATGAAAAAGGTAAAGCGTTAAAAAGAACATGAAAAGGTAATAACATTAATGAACTTAACAATAAGTTACTTTCTTTAAGTCATATTTTAGAAACAATTGATATTAAATTTAAATCAAATGAATTATATAGCAAAGTTCAAAATCTAGAAAAAGATATTAATGAATTAAAATTACAAATTAATAATTTAAATCAAAAAATATCTGAAATTAAAAATTCTTTAAAAACAAATGAAGATTTAGAAAATTGTACAAATATTGGTTATATTGTTGCTGCAAGTACTGCATGAATTCCTTATATTGGTACTTTAATTTCAACAATTTCGGGAATGGCAGCGTCTATTTGTACTGTAATTAATGTTTAAATATATTATAAATAATTAATAAAATATGAAAAAAATATTAAGTCTTTTAGGAACAGGCACTTTAATTGGAACAAGCACAGCAAGTTTAGTTGCTTTTAATCCACCACAATATACTGAAAAAGAATTAGCAGATTTAAAAGAAAAAAATAATATAAAAACAAAAGATGGTATTTTACAATGAATAGTACCCCAAGAAAAACCGTTTAGTAAGATAGTTTATAATAAATGATATTTTATAATATATCAAGATAATTCTAATAATATAAAAATATCAAAAAGAATAAATAATAATCCAAATATCAATGTAGCGTTGCCATGATCTCCAAGTTGAATAAAAGTTTATCGTTGAGATGGGTCTGGTGAACCTAATTTACCTGAAATAGATAAAAATGGTAATATAAAAATATAATATTTTTTCTTTTATTCTGATTTACAATAAAAATAATCATTTTAATAAATGTACAATGTTTCTTTTAACTGAGAATATGAAATAAAAAACCTTTCTAGGTTATTATTAAATATATAAAGTTAGGAGAAACATTTTTTATATGGCAAAGGG
>NZ_RCOO01000167.1:0-2396 GCF_003987485.1 Spiroplasma endosymbiont of Megaselia nigra | reverse complement strand
GAAAAGCGCGGCAAAAGTTTTTTTAAACTTTAAGTAATTTTTCGCAAAACTTATGAAAAACACCGCGAGCCCAGATTAGTACTAAAATATAATCACAATAATAATCATTTATATAATTTTCTTTCTAAAATATTTTTAAAAGTGCTTGTATATATATATATATATATATATAATGTCAATAGATCTTGATAAAAAGTTTCAAGATGAAAGAAAGGAAATTATACAAAATGAAAAAACTTTTAAGTTTATTAAGTGTGTTAACAATTAGTGGAACTGCTGTACCAACAACAATTGCCGCTAGTCCTTATAAAAAACAAGAAATTAATTTAGAAAATTTAAATAGAAATAAAAGAAACACCGAATTAAAAGATAATAGGCTTTGAAAAGACTTTAATTATGATTTAGATAAAGATAAAATTTCTTTAGGTTTAATTGATGATACTGATTATGGTCAAAATTTTGATCTTGGAACCGGTGTTGATATTCCAGAATGAAGAATTAAAGTTGGAGTTGAATTAGCCAAACGTTATAGTGTTTTTAATGGATATAAATCATCAGCCATAGGAATAAGTGAAATAAAAATTTTTAATAGTTTTTGTTACTATTTTACAATATATATAAAAGGTAATCAAAATTGATACACAGAGGGCTTAAGACCCAAAACTAAATTTATTTTTAGTAGTAAAACAAGAATTAATGAAACAAATAATATAATTAGTAAAAACAATAATATTAATCAATGAATTAATCACGCTAATCAATTTAAAGTTAATTTTAATCGTCAATTAAATGAAAATTATAATAATAAAAATTATCAAGATAAAAAAGAATGAATTGAAAATAAATTAGAAATTATTAATAGTTATTTAAGAGATTGAAATTATATAGAAAATTTAATAGAACATGACATAAAATTACAAGAATTAAATTATGTAATTGAGGGAATTAGTAAAGATATTAATAATTTAAAATTAGAAATTTCAAAAATTAATAACAAAATAAATTCTATTCAAATTTCATCTATATCTGAAAATTCTAATTATGATTCAAAAAAACCTGTTTTTGAAGCATGTGCCGCAACTACAGGGCTTATTGCAGCTGGATCAGCATTAATTCCTGTAATCGGTACTTTAGCTTCAGCATTATTTGGAATTTATAGTGCTTCTTGTTCAATAGGGGCACTGATAGTAAGTTAATTTTATTTTATTGAAAATGAAAAAAATACTAACTCTTTTATGCACAATCACTTTAATTGGAACAAGTACAACAAGTTTAGTTGCTTGTAATACACCACAATATAGCGAAGATTCATTAAAAAAAGAAAAAGAAAAAAATAATATAAATATAAATGGAAATATTTTAGAATGAATAACATCACAAGAAAAGCTATTTAATAAGTTGGATAATAAGTATTATTTTGTTGTGTGACGTGATAGCAAAAATAGTAATTGAAATATTAATAAATTTAATAATAATAAAGAAATTATTTTAATAACTGGTGATACAAGATTACAAAAAACAAAATTAGGTAATGAATATGACTTGGCTATAAGAGTTCCAGAAATAAGAAATATGAGTGTTTGAAAAGAAGATAATGGAACTTATTTTAAATCAGTTTATCGTTGAAATTTAGATATACAAGAGCCTAATTTAATAGTTGATAAAGATGGAATGGTAAAAGTTAATGAATAATATAAAAAAAAGTCATTTTAATAAATGACTTTTTTTTATATTTCTAATGTAATTAATGATAATTTTTCATTATTTCTATTAAATAATTGTAAGTTATTGATAATAATTTCCTCTTTTTCTGTAAAAATTGTAATATCATAATTCCCATAACCCCATATCCCAGATATCTCAATTTGATTTAAAGCAAATAGTTTAACATTATAAGTTATTTTAATACTATCTTCAACCAAATTTTTAGTCATACTTATTCAAACTGCTTTTGAATAAAGTAATTTATATCATTGCGAAAAATAGTTTAAATATTCTTCTATTTTGTTATTAGATACAATTAAATTGGTTAAATATTTACCATATTCGCCATCTGATAATTTAATTTCAGCGGGAATAAGAGAAGGAATATTGTTTGTTTCTAATTCATTAGTTATTGATAATCAATTAAAATAATTTGCTTCTAATTGATAAATAGGATTTTCTGAAATATCTTTATTTTTAATAGTTACTTTAATTTCATCATTGTTGTTAATAGTATTTTGATTTTTTAAATTTCAATCTGTAATTTGTCCATTTTTTTCATCAATAATTGGTGTATTAGGTTCACTGTTATTATTTCAACGATAAACTGATTTAAAATAATTAGGATAAAAACTTCACGCAAAATATTGTGGCATTCCATTATTATCAACTAAACAAATGTCTTTTCAATA
>NZ_RCOO01000166.1:0-2440 GCF_003987485.1 Spiroplasma endosymbiont of Megaselia nigra | reverse complement strand
AATTTTACATTATTTTTAAATTTACTAATTTTTAAATCACCATTATCATCATTACGCCATACTACAAAATATCATTTATCATCAATTTGATTAAATGGTGTTTCTTGTTGTGCTATTCATTCTAAAACACCATCTTTTGTTTTAATTTCTTTTTCTTTTTTTAAATGTTCTAATTTTTCGGGTGTGTATTCATCATGTGTTATATTACAAGCAACTAAACTAGTTGTGCTTGTTCCAATTAGGGTGATTGTACCTAAAAGACTTAATATATTTTTCATATTTTGAATTTCTTTCTATTGGTTTGATAATTTAATTAAAAATGGAAATAAATCACTTATTTCCATAAACAAATATAAATATTTTAAAATTAATTAATATAGTAGCAAGCAATAGCGGATGCAGCTGCTCCGGCAGGACCACCCAACGATCCCACTGCTGCACAACCCCCAGTTAAAGCAATTTTTTTAACGTCATCTAAAACACCACCAATATCTGATGGTAAATTCAAATTAGAAACATAAAATTTATCATCATGCCCCGGAACTATTAAACAAAATCAATTATAATCATAGTTATTACTAATGAATCTATTTATATCATAATATTTAGCTGAAATAGTATCAACTAACTTATAAAATTCTCCACTATAACCAATACCAAAAAGTCCATTAAATTTTCAACTTACATTAGTAAGATTACTATTTTTAAAAACATTATCGATAAGATATTTTGCAAAATTTTTATCGTGTCTTCTAACATAATCACCAAAAGCTCTTCCTATAGCAATTCAAGTATTTTTACTAAAAGTATAAACAGCTTCATCTCCAGTTGAAGAACCAAAATTAATATTAAGGTCTAAAGTATCTAAAGATCTTTTGTTTCTATTTAAATTTAAATTACTTATTTCTGAATAATTAATATTGCTATTTTCTAATTTAATTTCTTCTTTTTGATAAGGACTAGCGGCAATTGTTGTTGGTACAGCACTTCCACTAATTGTTAAGACACTTAATAAACTTAACAGTTTTTTCATTTTATATAATTTCCTTTCTTATCTTGAAACTTTTTATCAAGATCTATTGACATTATATATATATATATATATATACAAGTCAAGTATTTTTAAAGATATTATTTTAGAAAGGAGATGAATTAGAATGATTATTATTGTGATTATATTTTAGTACTAATCGTGGTACTAATAAAACATGAGATCATTTGGCAGAAAAATTATTTTTTGCCTGTAATTTTACCGATGCTTCATCTAATATTTTACGAAGATACGCCAACACCCACGAAGATACTACATTTGGTGATACAATTAATGTATGTAATTATCTATACGATAAATATGGGATTGATATAGGACCCGACAATGAAAATGGCATTGTTTGACCTAAAAATGTTAAAGAAGGTGGCGAAATTGTTTTTCCTAGTGGTGTTCGCATTGCTT
This sequence comes from Spiroplasma endosymbiont of Megaselia nigra, assembly GCF_003987485.1. Lineage (NCBI taxonomy): Bacteria > Bacillati > Mycoplasmatota > Mollicutes > Entomoplasmatales > Spiroplasmataceae > Spiroplasma > Spiroplasma endosymbiont of Megaselia nigra. The sequence continues at coordinate 987 of NZ_RCOO01000166.1, read as the reverse complement.
TTGCAGGTTATGCTAATGGTAATAAAATTATGGGAAAAGTTGGTAAAGGTAGCGGTATTATATCAGCATGAACTGATGAAATGATACATGCTGAAGAAAAAGAAATTTTAACTGATAAAGAACTAGATAAAAGATATAATAATTTAAGAGTTTCAATGTTTCGTTCAAAAAGTTTAAAAGTATCTTATGAAAAATACACGGATGAAAATGATAATGAACAATATAATTTGGATAATCCTATTCCAGTAAAAGAATTATTTTGGACATTTCAAGAATTAGATAACATAGCAAAACAATACATAACCGTAACAACATATTTTCATAAAACATATTCTAATCAATTTACTTTTAATCCTTTTGATAAATACCATGTCTTTTATGAAAAATTTGTAACGCCATTTTTGCCTTTAAATGAAAGAATTAAAAATATTTTAAAAAAACACAATCAAGTATATTCAGAAAATAAACAAGCATTTAATGGCTTAGGTGTTTTTAATTTGCGATTAACAATGGGTGCTGTTTGAAATAAAATACCTGATATTCTCCAAAAACTTGTTTTAACAAACAAAAAAGAGCGGCCTGATTTATTTGAACTTGAATACTACGGTTTTGAATATAATGATAATGACCCGAGTATTTATGTTTTGCGAAATTATCGCAAATATATTAAAGAGTATAATTTACAAGATTTTTATAATTCAAATACAAAGCAGTATCAATTTGATAGTTACTCAATTGGTGTCGATTATGCTAATGGTAGTGAAGACCATACGGTTTTTTTATTTAGTGGTTATAAAATTAATAAAAATAATGAATATGATAAATATTTAATTGAAGAAAATGTTGTCACACCAAAAAACGCAATGAATTTAAATGAAATAGTTGAACATTACGGACAATGAATAATTAATACATTTGATAAATTTGATGGTTTTGAATATGCTACATTTCATTATGATATTAATGCCCACGACTTTATGCAAAAAT
>NZ_RCOO01000165.1:0-2461 GCF_003987485.1 Spiroplasma endosymbiont of Megaselia nigra | reverse complement strand
ATGGCAGTTAAATTTTATGGTAATCCAATCTTTTTTGATATGCCAGTTATTGGGCGACCAATTATTAAAGGTCAATTTAATAAAAAAGTAATGAATTCACGTGATTTATTAATGTATAACATGTATCCTGCACCACCTGATAAAATAAATACTTATGCTTCACCAGAAGTAAGTTGATATAACATTCAAGGTATTCAACCAACTATGATAACTGGTTATGAAGATTGAAAAAAAGATATGGAAAGTAGATACGACTTTTGAAAACAAAAAAATAGTGAAGGTATTGTTATAACTGACCCCACTACTACATCAGCAACTAATTCTTCTGTTGGTAGAAATATTCATACAGAAGATAAAGATTCTAAATTTTATTGATCAAAAGATTGAAAAATAACACCACCAGCAAAAATAAAAACAAATGGTGGAACAGTTGATAATATTATTAGTACGCAAGCGTCATCATATTTTAGAATAAAAGATGAATTTGGTAATACATTAGGACAAGTTCAAATTGAATATAATAAAATGGGTTCATGTAATGTTTGAGATATTTTAAATATGAATAATTTTATTAATCGCCAAGTTACTGTTTTACCTTTAAACTATACACAAAAATTAGTGTTTAACCCTTTTACTATCCCGGGCGGAGTTGGTAAATTCTTAAACTTTATTTCATTTGGTATTCCGTGAGGTTGAGTAATTAATCAAAATGAAAAATAATGACCTAATTTTCAATGACTTAATGGTTTTATGAGTGCTAATATTTATAGTTTTTATAATGATGCATTTTGATCGGAAAACTCAAAAGGAAAAGGTTATTTACCGTTTGAAATATTTAGAGAACAAGGCAATGATAAAGTTGGTGCTATTTTTGGAGCAAATTCTACTAGTTTAGGTTTTACTACTTTATTAACTGATAAATGCAAAGGTACTGTTTTAACTAATGATGGTAAACCAACTAAGGAATTAGTTTATTCAACTTATAATCTAAAACAATTAAATCCTAAAACTAATCTAGTTTATTTAATTAATGAATTAGTAAGAGCAGTTGATGCACAAACACCAGTTAGTGATAGTGAAAAAGATAATGATTGTGAATTTTTACAAACACCAAATGGGACAAATTGTAGTTATATAATTGATATGTTTTCAATTCAAGCCTTATATAAAGGTAATTTTGAAATTATCTTCTATGCTGATAACCCATATACTAATAATGAAGAAGATTATTTACGCTTATCAGTATGGATTTTTCGTGGTAAAACAAAAAGTACACTAAATAATTATTTACGAGATATGACAACTAATTATAAAACTAGTTTCTTATTACCACATGACTATGAAATACCAACATTTAATTACCCACAATATGTATTACCGCCAGTTCCATATAATTATAAAGAATATATCAAAGATATCTGAGATGCTAATACAATCCAACCATTAAAAACTAAAATTATAGCACTAGCACAATGTAAACTAAAAGAAGGAACTGGATGATATAAAAATTTATTTTCTGATGAATTTAATGAAGCATATTATGAAATTGAAATTGATTTAAAACAAATTGACCCAACTATTCAGAGTATCAGTAAATTTCAAGATGCTTATAAAACGATTGAAATAAGTAATCTTAATAATTTACAAGTTGAATGTGGACCACCAAATATAGAAAATTTTATTCCTAATAGAAATGTTAATTTAATAGGAGGTCCTGATGCTTGTTCTTTTAATTTAGGCTTATTAAAAAATATATCTTTATTCCAAAAAGGTTCTTCACAAATAGATAAAATTAATTTTGATAATACAATAACTTTATATACTAAAAATATAAAAGTAAATGATACTGAAACAAAATACACAACTGGTTTTGCTAATGGTTTGCAAGGAAATAATTATAAAAATAGATATCACATGCCAAAATCATTTTTAGGTAATTGAGATATTTACTTTTTACTTCAAATAACAAAATTATTTGATACTGATTACCTCATTGAGGATAAAATTAAAGAAACATATTTACAAGCATATTATACTAATGATGTAAAATTAAAAATTAGATTTTCAAAAATAATATTTGCTAAATTATTATGATACTATATGAATGAAGATTTTCATTTTGGTAATGATAAATATATAACAATAGATATTAATAATCCAAATGTATTAGGTATTAAAAATAAAAGTAATAACTCAGTTAAAATCACAATAAAACCAAGGTAAAAATAAAAAGAGATTTAATAGAGTGCACCCCAAAAAGTAAGTATTAGTAAAAAAGGTTTATAAACTTTTATTTATTATATCCTTTTCTTTGCGGCTTGAATATCATTTATTTCATTTTTTAACATCATTAATATATTCATCATGCGATAAGTAAATATTGTTATGAATTGTTGCTTTTTTTAATAAAGAATGAAAACTTTCAATAACAATATTATCAGCACAATGATAATTTTTACCC
>NZ_RCOO01000164.1:0-2474 GCF_003987485.1 Spiroplasma endosymbiont of Megaselia nigra | reverse complement strand
ATATTATTTTCAATAAAATTATTAATTAAATTTAATCATTCTGTTTTTGAATATACTGTTCCCCTTTTATGATATGCATATAATTCAATTAAAACTTCTTGTACTTTATTGCTAGAAACAATTAAATTAGTTAAGTATTTTCCATATTCTCCATCGGATAATCTAATTTCAGCAGGGATAAGAGAAGGAATGTTATTTGTTTCTAATTCATTTGTTATGGATAATCAATTAAAAAAATTTGCTTCTAATTGATAAATAGGATTTTCTGAAATATTATTATTTATTACTTTTATAATACTTGTTTCCATTTTATAATAATTTTTATTTTTTAAATCAGAAAAATCAAAATAAGATGATTTTAATTGTACTATACAATCTTTAAATTCATAGTACGCTTCTTCATCTTTTCCTTCTTTAATTCTTGGTTCAGAAAGTAACTCAAAATAATAGGGAGATACTAATTTAATATCATCATTATATCCTTTATTAATTGCCATATTACTATATACATAATTTGACAACATATATACAACTTGTTTAAATCTTTTTACTGCAATATCAGATAAATAAGTAAAATTTTTAAATTTTCAGTTCTCAAATAAACCATCAATAACATCTTCGGGTTTTTGTCCTTCAAATAATTGCTTTATTTTTGCACTTTCATTTATAGGGTTTCCTTTTTCATCATATTTAGCACCACGAAATTTTCTATCATAATTATAACGAAATGTTAACATATTTCTTAATACTTCTTCTAATTTTCCATTTACTAATGGGGATTGTATTTCGATTAATAAATCACCATATTGAGGAAGATTATTTTGTCATATTGGTGGAAGTAATGAAATAGATGGTGTTTCTGGCATTTTGTCAGGTATTTTAACATTATATGAATATTTACCAGGAGGATTATAATATGCAACAATATTACCTTCTAAAATTCTTGCATTTTTAATTACTTGTTTTCTTGGTTTTTCATCACGGTTTCCAATACTAACTAAAATTAAACAATCACTTGGAGTAGAAAAATGTCTTGCTATTTCAAATGGTAAAAAACTATATCCTAACCAATACTGAAATATTCTTACATTGGGATTTGTTTCAATAGGCATTGATAGTAAAGGTACTAAGTTAGCGTTTTGAATAATAGACTGTGGATAAGAATAAACACCATTGACATTTCCTCAACATTTTATATTTCCAAATAGCATAGATTTAGGATATTTAATCTCAATCCCAGTAAATACTGTATCTTCTGGCAATGATTTTTGTAAAACTAAATGAATACTATTCTGGTTTTTTCACTTAAAATCAGTTATTTTAACTAAATGAGTAGATTTAATAATATCAACACCATCAGGTGAATAAGGGCGTTTATATTCTTCAATAATATAACATTCATTTTTGTTGTCTTCACTAATTGGTTCATTAATAGATACTATTTTTAAATCTAATGCTTCTAAAAATTCTTTGTCTTTTTTTGAAATATCATTAATTAAAATATCTTTTTCATCAATCATTACATAACTTGTGCTATTATCTTGGACTGTATTATTTTGTTGAATTTGTAATTTAAAATTAAAGTCACTAATTTCATAACCAATAATTTTAATATATTCATCTTTGTCAATAAAACCAATTTTAACGCTATTTTGAGAGTAGTTTAAGATAGGTTTTTGCTTTGTCTTAACAAGATTGCTAATTTTATAAATATATAAGGTTCTTGCACGGTCTTCACTAAAAAATTGTTCTAAATCAGGGTCGCTATATTGTGATTGAGTAGCAAAATCTAATGCGATACTATCAATTGAGTAATCGATTGGTTCATCATTTTCTGCTAATTGTGCTAACATTTTTTCAGATGGTTTTAACATTATTCTTGTTCTCCTTGTTCTTCATTAGGCATATTGATAATAGTTTCGTTGTTTTTTAATTGTCTGTTTAAAGTAGCATTCACAGGTAAGCGAACATCAACAATTAACTCATCAATATTTTTAATATTAAATGTTCTACTATTTAAAATAGCATTATCATATTTAATTAATTTAATAATAAATTCAGTTAATTTAATCTCTCTAATATATATCATTTGTTCGTATGATGCGTTTGTTTGAATATTTACACCGGCAACTTCCGCTTGCGTTTGTTGTGCTCCCTTAGCAATTGCGGGAACATGATGACGATTTATTTTATAGTAATTAGTTAGTAATCAATCATATATTTTAGTTAATTGTTCACCTTTAAAATTACCAGCGATATAGTCTACTGGTTGAAAATTACTATCAGGGTCTCCTTCAACTAATAATAAGTCATTTTCAATAAATGAAGCCAACATTTTACTAATTTCTTGGTCAACCACACCAGTTACTCCGTTGGTATTAATGGTAAATTTACCACTATTTAATAATGGGTCTAACATAATCTTTTCAGCAATAATATCTAAAATACTAGCAAATTGTTTACCATAACGAGCA
>NZ_RCOO01000163.1:0-2483 GCF_003987485.1 Spiroplasma endosymbiont of Megaselia nigra | reverse complement strand
AAATTTTTGTTCTTTTCCTGCCATTAAAAAATGCACCTCCTCTAAAAGTTTAGTAAAGTTCTTTTTTAATTTTACTTACTTTTTGGGGTGCAGTCTTCTCTAACTCTTTTTTCAATTGTTCAACTTGTGATTTTAAGTTTTTTAATTTAGTAATACTTTCTTTTTCCGAATTTCATTGAATATCTAATTTTTGTTGTTTTGCTTTTAATGGTTTCAATTCATTTTCAATATCAACTAACCGTTCATTAGATGCCTTATCAGTTTCTTTTTGCAAAGCTGCTTTTTCAATTTCTAACTGAACAATTCGCCGATTTAAATTATCTAATTCGGTTGGAACTGATGCAATTTATGTTTTAATTGTTGCAGAAACTTCATCAATTAAGTCAATTGCTTTATCTGGCAAAAACCGGTCAGTAATGTATCGAGACGATAAGTTAACTGATGCAACTAAAGAATTATCATGAATTTTAACCCCACGAAAGGTTTCAAATCGTTCTTTTAAACCTCGTAAAATTGAAATACTTTCATCAATGGTTGATTCACTGACAACTACTTTTTGAAAGCGTCGCTCTAACGCAGCATCTTTTTCAATATATAAACGATGTTCATCTAAAGTCTTTGCACCAATACAATGCAAATCGCCACGCGCTAACATTGGTTTTAATAAATTACTAGCATCCATACTAACTTGTGTCTTACCAGCTCCCACAATTAAATGCAACTCATCAATAAATAAAATAATATCGCCATTTGATTCTTTAACTTTATTTAAAACCGCTTTTAAACGTTCTTCAAATTCACCTTGAAATTTCGCACCAGCAATTAATGCTCCCATATCTAATTCATATATTGTTTTATTTTTTAAATTACTAGGAATATCAACTTTAACAATTCGCTGTGCTAGTCCTTCAACAATCGCTGTTTTCCCAACACCAGGTTCACCAATTAAGACCGGATTATTTTTTGTTCTTCGTTATAAAATTCGAATTACTCGATTAATTTCATCTTCACGTCCAATAATTGGGTCTAATTTTCCAGCAAGAGCCTCTTTATTAAGATTTTTGGCAATTTTTTCAAGAACTTTTGGATCTTTACCTGGTTCATATTGTTGTGTTAAATCCATACTTTTGCCTTCTTTAATTTTTAGCAATCTATATGCTTGTTTGCTAATTTTACAATTATATATTATCATACTGATTAGCAAAGTCAATTAAATACTGCTAAATTTTTAAAAATAATATAAATATAAAAATATTAGATATAATAAGAGATACAGGGATTAGAAACATAATTATTTTTTTTTAGAAAGGAGTCCCATGAAATTACAACACCTAAATAAAAAACGTTTAATTCTAATTGATTTAGATGGTACAACATTGATGAATGATAGCAAAACAATCCACCCAAAAACACAAGATGTGATCAAAGAAGCTGTTAAAGCTGGGCATAAAGTATGTATTACAACTGGTCGCCCCCATCGAGCAAGTATTCGCTTTTATCGTGAATTAGGTTTAGACACCTTATTAACAAACTTTGATGGTGGTCATATTCATGACCCATTAAAACGAGAGTTTAAACGTTTAGTTTTTCCAATTTCTTATGATGTTATTATGAGTATTATCAACCATCCTGATGTAAAAAATATTGTTGCAAATGTCTTAATTGAACATTATGATAAAGCAATTTGTTGAAAAAAAGATGAGGCAATTGAAAATTACTTTCATCTTGATGATGTGGCTGATGATGAATATTTTATTGCCAATCCTTATACTGCTTGAAAAGGTCCAGCTAGTAATATGGCCTTATATTTAAACAATGCTAATGAAAAAGATCAAATTTTACGAATTTTTGAAAATTTTAAAAACTCTGTCCAAGTTAACATTGGACATTATAGTAGCGGTCAGGTGCAAATAATGATTAACATTACAAATAAACTTGTTTCAAAAGGATTTGCAGCTAATATTTTAGCACAATATTATAACGTTGATATTCGTGATGTTATTGCCTTTGGTGATGAAATGAATGACTTAGAACTATTGCAAAATGTTGGTTATGGAATCGCAATGAAAAATGGAAATGACAATTTAAAAACTAATGCTCGGGGAATTACACACTTAACTAATGATGAAGGCGGCGTTGGTGATTATTTACAAAAACTATTAAAAGGAGAAAATGTTTAAAAACATTTCTTTTTTTTATCTTTAAAACAATTAAAATAGACTGCACCCATTTTAGTAAGTACTAATAAAAAGTATTTACTATTTTTTTTATTATATCTTTTTCTTTACGATTTGAATATCATGTATTTCATTTTATAACATCTTGTATATATTCTTCATGTGAATTATATATTTTATTATGGATTGTAGCTTTCTTAAGTAATGAATGAAAACTTTCTATAACAATATTATCTGCACAGTGGTATTTTTTACCCATTGAAATTATAATACCGTTAGAGACACATTTATAGTGATAAATAGCGG
>NZ_RCOO01000016.1:0-14368 GCF_003987485.1 Spiroplasma endosymbiont of Megaselia nigra | reverse complement strand
GCATTATTCATCAGATAGTACCTTTATTAAAAAATGATATTATTAGTTGTTAAACCGAAAAAATATAATAAATCACAGAAAGGAAATTATAAAAATTAACTAATTTATAGGGAACAATAGATTAATTTTTAATTTTAAAGATACTATCTGATGAATAATGCAAATAAAAAAATCGCTCTAATAAGCGATTACTTTAATTTATATTTAATTACTTTAATTTATATTTTTATAAAACCTAAGCTTTTTTCCGGCTACCCATTATGTTTTTAGGGCAAGAAAGTGATTTTTTTTCAAAAATTAGCTGAGGAAATATTGAATATTACGGTGATAAGTTAAATAAATATAATAATTTTCATAGTGATAATGAAACTTGCAAAAAAATGATTAATGCTAAGATTGTTGATGTCAAAGATATTCCTAAATTAATTAAACCTGAAAATCGTTTTTTAGTTCAAGCACGTTGAGTTAAATATGGAAATGCATATCTTGAAGGCAGTCAATGGTTTGCTTTAACTTGATATTATGAAAATAATAGTTATTATATTCAAGTTTTAACACAGAATTGAGTAAATGTTACAGGTTCATCTATAGACGGTGGAACATGAATGGGAATTGGAACTGGTATTAGATTATATAATGATTAATAATAATATTGCTATAAATAAATCTCTAAAGAATCTTTTTTAGAAAATCATTCATTGTCTTAGAACATAACTAATTAAATATATATCTGTATAAGTTTGTTTCAAAAAAAATAAAAAGCACTAAAGTGCTTTTTTAAAATTAATTATGCTAAAAATTTTGGTGCAGCAAGCATTAAAATGGCAACAATGAAATTATAACCAGCATGCGGAATTATGGTATATGTAACATTCTCATTAACAATAAGAAATAGCATTCCTAGTGTTAATGATGCTCCAATATATCCAATAAAATGTTCTCAATCACCGGTTCCAGCGACATGCATGCCAGCAAAGAAAATTGTTGATGCAACAAATCCAAGTCATTTGTTACCACTTAAACTAAAAATTCCGTGTCTAGTTGCTAATTCTTCAACAACTGGAGCAATTAAAATTGTATAGATAAATAAGAAAGCAGTATTTCACCATTTATCTAGTCCTTTAATTAAATTATTTTGATTGTTTGAAGTTGTTGCTGTTATTAATGATTGTAAATAAACAAAAAATAAATGAATTGAAAAAACAGCAATAATACTAATTGAGCAAACAACAAAAAGACGTTTGCAATCTTGTTTTAAAGTTAATTTAATTTTTTCAAAAATTAATGGTGATGACCGATAAAGAATAAAAATTGTCACCAATCCCGCAATTATTAATGTTAATAAATTAATTGTTGTTTTAACACTATCAGATGGATGAAACTGGTTTACAATGGTTCCAATTACTAAACCAATAATATTTGGAATAAAATAAAAATAATAAAAGGCAATAGCACCTGACCGCATAATTTCATTTTGTGCACCACTAATAACAAAATATGAACCAACTGTAACAATAATGCAACTAATAAAGTTCATCCCTGCTAAAGCATATTCATTATGTGTAAACATATATGAAATTAGAATATTAATAAAAAAGGGAGCAAAAATAGCTGTTCCTAAAAAAATATAACCCATATTTTTAAGTTTAACTAAATTAAAATCAAAGGGAGCAGAACGATCAACTAATGTTGGTTTTAACTCATATCATGCTCTTTTAGGATTATAAACATTATCATTATTAGTCATTTTTATTACTCCTTTAAATCCTACTTTTTATTATATAATAAATTAGTTAAAAATCCATTTAAAATTTAAAATTATTTGGTACAGAATTTTGAATCCATCTATTAAAAAAGACATTTTGCAATGTCTTTTATTTAATAATTAATGATGGTTGTGTCATTTCAGGGGGAATTTCTTCACCTAATAAATCTAGGATTGTCGGAGCAATATCAGCAATTGCCGGATTATCTTTTCGTAATTGTAACCCCTCTTTTGTAATAATAATTGAAACCAATTGTGAAGTATGCTTTTTATTAGGACCCCCTGTTTCATCAATCATAATTTCAGCATTTCCGTGGTCAGCAGTAATAATCATAATTCCGTTAACTTTCTCAATTGCTGCATAAATTTTACCAAGACAATCATCAATAGCTTTAACTGCTTCGATTGCAGCTGGTAATATTCCAGTATGCCCAACCATATCACAATTTGCAAAATTTAAAATAATAACATCAAATTCATTTCAATTAAGTTCAGCAATTAATTTATCAGTAATTTCATACGCTGACATTTCTGGTTTTAAATCATAAGTTGCTACTTTTGGTGATGGAATTAAATCTGCTGAAGCCCCTGGTAATGTAATTTCAGCTTGTGTTGCTAGACCATTTTTAAAATAATCTTTTCCACCATCAAAGAAAAATGTAACATGAGCAATTTTTTCTGTTTCAGCAATTCGCAATTGACGGTAACCTTTTTTACTTAATCATTTTCCTAAACCATTAATAACTTCAATTGGTTTAAAAGTAACATGTTTTGAAGCAACTGTTTTTGCATATTCCATCATTGAAACAAAATAAATATCATATAATTTTGGCATAAAATAAGTTTGTGCATCATTACCCGGAAAATTAGGATTTGTTAAAGCCGAAGCTATTGCAATAGCACGATCAGGACGAAAATTAGCAAAAAAGACAGCATCACCTGATTTAATATAACCTCTTGGAGTATTAATATTATATGCTGGCATTAAAAATTCATCATTACGGCCAGCTTGATATTCACGGTCAATATATTCTATTGGGTCACTAAATTCCGAGCCTTTTCTTGAAACTAAAACATCATAAGCAACCTGCACTCGGTCATATTTTTTATCACGATCCATTGCGTAATAACGACCACCAATGGTTGCAATTTCGCCAACTTTTAATTCGTTTTGTAATTGTTGAAATTGTTTAAGATAAATTTTAATACATTCTGGTTTCGTATCACGTCCATCACCAAAAATATGCAAGTAAATTTCTTTTACTCCTTCTTGTGCTGCTAATTTATAAGCAGCAAAAATATGGTTTAAATGTGAATGAACACCACCATCTGAAAATAATCCCATAATATGAAAAGCACCATTATTTTTTTTTGCAAAATTAATTGCAGCTAAAAGTTCTGGATTTTGATTAAATGTTCCATCTTTAATTGCTTTATTAATTAAAGTTAATGATTCATATTTAATGCGACCTGCTCCTAAATGAATATGTCCAACTTCAGAATTTCCCATTTGTCCTTCTGGTAAACCAACTCATTCTCCTGCCGCATGTGCTGAGACTCATGGATATTTTGCTTTTAACTTTTCAACATTGACCATATGCCCTTGTGTTACAGCATTTCCTTTTGAATCAGGTGCAATCCCTCACCCATCAAGAATTGCCAATAAAATTGGTTGTTTAACTTTCATTTTATTATTTCTCCTCTTTTTCTTTTTTCTTAACAATTATATAATTATTTTCTATTATTGAGAATATATTTTTCAATCATTTTTGCAACACCACCTGTTTCAACGGTTGTAGTTACTTCTTTTGCTATTGCCTTGATTTGTTCTTGACTATTCTCCATTGCAATTCCCAATCCTACATTTTTAATCATTCAATAATCATTCATACTGTCACCAATTGCCATCATTTCTGATAAAGCAATATTCCATTGGGATGAAATTCATTTCAAACCAGCTAATTTACTAATCTCTGGAGCATTTATTTCTGCTGTTCCTGAGGCATCAATTGCAATTTCAATATTTTGCCCACGAGCTGCAATAATAAAATCGTCGTTTTCATGAACATCCATTACAATACATTTATAACTTTTATTTTGAATTGTTAATGCAGAATCATATTGAATAAACTCTCCATCAAAAAATGCTAATTCAGGATTATTTTCAGCAACAGGATTAAAATTAACAATAACTTTGGTTAAATCATCAATATAACATCATAATTTTTTATGATATTTTTTTGCCAATTGGAATAAAAAATTAACTTGAGAAGCAGACAAGGTTTGTTGATGAACAATTGTACGTGTCTTAATATCATAAATACATGCACCATTAAAACCAATAAAGTATTGATGAAAATAATCCATTTTTACTTTAATAGCTTCTGATAACGAAGTTAATACTGGTCGTCCTGTTGCAAAAATAACTCGTACCCCCATTTCTTGTGCTTTAATAATTGGCGTAATATTGGCCTCGTGAATCCCTTGATGAAAGGAACAAGCAGTTCCATCCATATCTAATGCAATTAATTTAATTTTATTCATAATTCCCTACTTTCTATTAAAATCTCATAATTATATTGTAAAAGAAAAAACCATATTTTTAAATATGGTTTAAAAATTAAATTCTTAAACAATAATTATCACTTAAACAACTGCATTTGCATTTTCAGTTGCTACTTCATCTTTTAAAAGTCAATCTCTTAATTGCGGACGAAAACCATAAATAGCACCTACACAACCACCTAAAATCGATAAAACAATTAAAATAGTAATAAAAACAGTTAATCAAGGACGTATTTTCTTTGCACAATTTTTACATTGACATTGAATTTTTTCAATATTTGCTTGATGTTTTTTGCTATTAGTTCCTTTTTCCTGCTTATCATCAAATAAATCGGGTGGTCCTGGTATTCCAATATTCATATTTTTGCCAAGTCCAACTTTAATATTTGGATCGATTAGGGCATTTAAGAAATCTGATGGTTTAATTGAAGTACGATTTTGCATATTAGCAATTCGTTCAGCAATCGTTTGAGATTGAGTTCCTTGTCCCGATAATTGTTGTGAATTTTCTTGCATAGTATTTATTTGTTGGTTATTTTGTTGTCCTCAATTACTAACATTAGGATAATATTGTTCATTTACATTTTGTTGTTGATATTGCGACGCTGATTGAGCCCCTTGGTTAGTACTAAGCTGATTATAATTTTGATTAGGTCCATTCTGCTGCTGATACTGTGAACCAAGATTTGATTGTTGATTAAATTGCTGTGGTCCAATATTTTGCGGTGGACGTTGCATTAAATTTTGCTGTTGATATTGTTGTGATAATTGAGCCCCTTGGTTAGTACTAAGTTGATTATAATTTTGACTATTACCATTTTGTTGTTGATATTGTTGTGAACCAATATTTCTTGTTGGTGAATATTGTTGTTGCGAAATATTTTGTCCGACCTGTCCAGATGTTACTGGATTATAATTTTGATTAGGTCCTTTTTGTTGATAATTTTGTTGTGAAACATTAAAATTATTTCCCTGGTTAAGAGAAGTTTGCTGTTGGTTATTTTCTGGCTTGTTACCTGAACCGTTGTTAAAAGAATGTTTAAAATTCATTTTATGCCCTTCCATTTCATCAATAATTACATACTCTTTATTTTTGTACACTTCGTATAGTAATTATAACATAAAAATGGCCGCAATTTTAGGATAATATTGCTTTTGTAAAAACATTATTAATAATTACACTTGGTCGTTTATTATGATATAAAATATCATATAAAGATTCAAATAAAGGTAATGTAATATTATTTGCACGCGCATCTAACACAATTGTTTTACAAGTTAAAACACCTTCTACTGTTTTTACTTGCTCTGATAAAACTTTTTGAGCATCATCAACTTGAGCAATTGCAAAACCAAGCGAATAATTCCGTGATTTACTTGAGGTAGTTGTTAAAATTAAATCAGCTAATCCTGCAAAGTTAAAAAAAGTTTCAATTTGAGCTCCTTTTGTTTTGGCAAAAAGTTGAATCTCATTTAACCCCATTGTAATTAATGATGCTTTAGCATTGTCAGATTCATAAAGACCATTAAAAATTCCTGAGGCAATTGCTACTGCATTTTTTAAAGCAACCGCATATTCACTACCAATCACATCCGTATTAGCAAAAGTAACAAAATATTCATTATTAAACAAATCACGAACTTCTTGCGCAATTACTAAATCCTGTGAAACTGCCATAATACACGTTGGTTTTCGTTGTAAAACTTCTTTTGCAATGCTTGGACCATAAATACCTGCATATGCTTTTAAAATTTTTGGATTTATTAATTTTATAATTGATTTTGATAAAACTTCGTGTGTTTCAGGATCTAATCCTTTAGCAACATTAATGATAACAACTGGTTTTGTTACTGTTTGATTGATTTTCTCAATTATTAATTTAATAGCAACAACAGGAATTCCTAAAATAATATATTCAGCATCTTCAACTGCTTCAGCAAAATTTGTTGTGGCCTTAATTTCTTTATTAATTTTTAAATTACCAAAAAAATGGCGATTTAAATGTTCGTTGTTAATATCATTAACTTCTTTCTTATCAATTCCATACATAATAACGTTATGATCATTATCTGTCAAAACATTTGCTAAAACTGTCCCATATGCTCCTGTTCCAATAACAGTAATATTTTTTTGTGTTTTTTTCATCATAATTTTCCTCGTTACTTTCTCTCTCTAAATAATATTTTAATTGGTACTCCCTCAAATCCAAAATATTCTCGAAGTTGATTTTCAAGAAACCTTTTATAAGAAAAATGAAGATATTTTGGATTATTACAAAACATAATAAAAGTCGGCACAACACCTTCGGGCTGAGTAGCATAATAAATTTTTAAACGCCCACCATTAAAATCTGGTGGTGGATTTAACAATTGTGCTTTTACTAAAATTTCATTTAGAACACTAGTTTTTACTCGCTGCGTTAAACCAACATAAACTTCATCAATTGTTTGAAATAAAATATGTAATCGTTTTTTTTCTAAAGCAGAAACAAAAACCATTTTCGCATAATTTAGATATTTAAAATATCCACGAATACTTTGTTCAATTTTTTTCATTGACCGTTCATCTTTTTCCATTACCGCATCTCACTTATTAACTACCAAAATAATTGGTTTATTTTGTTCAAATGCAATACCAGCAATATTTGTATCTTGGTCAGTAATAGGAACTGTCCCATCAATAATTAATAAAACAAGATCACTTCGTTCGATTGCACTAACAGCACGAAGAACACTATATTTTTCTAATTTTTCATAAACTTTCCCTTTTCTACGAATTCCAGCAGTATCAATCACAGTATAAAGTTGATTATTCCGTTTAAATGATGTATCAATTGAATCTGTTGTTGTTCCTGCAATTGGTGATACAATGACTCGTTCTTCACCTAAAATAGCATTTGTTAAAGAAGATTTTCCAACATTTGGTTTACCGATTAAAGAAAAATGAATTCCTTCTGTTTTTGGTTGAACTGGAATTTGATCTAAATGAGAAATTACTTGGTCTAATAAATCACCAATTCCAATTCCATGAGTAGCAGATACAGCAATTGGCTCACCAAATCCTAATGTCATATATTCATACAATTCACTTTCTTTTTCTTGCTTATTATATTTATTAACAACTAAAAGAACCGGTTTTTTAGCACGATATAGTATTTTTGCAACCATTTCATCATCTGGGGTAATTCCTTCTTTGTACGATAAAACAAAAATAATAATATCAGCTTCTGCAATTGCAATTTCTGCTTGCATTTTAATCTCTTGTGCAAACATTGCCGTATTATTTAATGTAATTCCCCCCGTATCAATTATTAAAAATTCTCTTGTTAATCATTCTGAGAAAGCATAAATTCGATCGCGTGTTACACCAGGAGTATCTTCAACAATTGCGAGGCGATTTTTAATAACACGATTAAATAATGTTGATTTCCCAACATTTGGACGCCCTACAATTGCAACAGTTCCTTTTTGTGCCATTTATTTTCCTGCTTTCTTATAATTACATACTATTTCATAAATTTTAGTTACCGTTTGTTCAAATGTTAACTTACTACTATACACAATAACTGCATCAGGAGCAATTTTTAATGGTCCAACCGCTCGGGTTGTGTCAACATAATCTCGTTCTTTTAATTTAGCAGTAATTTCTGCCAAATTATTCGGAACAATATGGTTTTCTTGATTTTGATTTCATCGGCGGTTAGCTCGCGCTGTAATACTCGCTGTTAAGTAAATTTTCATTTCAGCATCAGGAAGAACAACAGTAGTAATATCTCGTCCAACAACAACATTACCTTTTTTAATCACTAATTTTTGTTGCATGCAAACCATTGCTGCTCGAATAAAATCAAGTCCAGTAATTTTGTTGATATTATCCAGAACAAGATCAGTTTGCAACTTATCAGTAATATCTTTTTCATTGACATAAACACGGTTATTAATCACTTGATACTTAAAGTTTGTTAATTGTGCTTGTAACTGATGATGATTTGTAAAATCAACTCCAACTTTTACACAAAAATAAGTAAAAGCACGGTAAGTTAACCCAGTATCAATAAACCGATAATTTAGTTTTTTGGCCAATTCATAACCAGCAGAAGATTTTCCACTACCAGCGGGGCCATCAATCGCAATATTTATTTTCATCATCTACTCCTATTTTCTATAACATAAAGATTAAAATTAAACAAATAGCTAATAAAACAACAAGCAAAAGCATAGTACTAAATAACATTTTATAACCTGGTTTTATTTTTCGATAAACAAATAATACATTATTATGTTTTTCTTCTAAAAGAGCTCTTGATTCTTTTAGCATTTCTGCTATTGATCGTTGATCATTTTTACGCATATGTGCAATTGTACTAAATTCAATATTAGCTGAATTAATTTTAAAATCACTATTTTCTACTTGAATTTTATCACTTACTCGATGATAAGTAATTTTTTCTGCTAAAATACTTTCTAAAATTGCTTGATATTTTTGATATGTTGGTTTATTTAACAATGTTTCAGCAATTAAAATATTATGCATAACATCACCAGCATCTTGATCATTTTTTTGATTAGTTTGAATTGTTGCTTTAGTTGTATTAACAACTTGTTCTAGCAATTGTTGCAAATCATATTTAAAATCAGATGGGTATGGTTGTTCATCTGGGTTTTTATCTAAATATACTTTTTCTCAACTAAATTCTTGTTCAAAATCTGATTTAAAACTACCAAAAAAATTATCATCAATAGCGTTTAACTTCGCCATGTAACCATTAATGACTTGACTGGTTTGATTAATTTCTTGATCAATCTCAATCTCTTTCTTAATCATTTCACGTAGCTGGGCAAATTTCTCCATTCTAGTTTCCATGTTAAACCTCCAACTTTTTTAAACTACATTAAAATTATATATTATTATTAAAATTTTTGTTATTATTATAGTAAATAAATAACGGAGTGATAAATATGGCAAATCGTAATATATCAAAAAAAAGAACATATGTAAATACTGACTTATGTATTTCTTGTGGTAGCTGTATTATGATTGATGAAACTGAAACATTTTTTATGGATGATGATGGTTTTGCAAATACCATTGATAATGATAAGGAGTTAGTGGAAGCACAAATGGTTTGTCCAACAGCAGCAATTTTTATTAAAACATTAGAAGAGTTTAAAGAAAATCGGAAAAGTAGTCTTGATAATTATTAAAAAAATGTTTTATAATTTTTATAAAACATTTTTTTAATAATTATTTTCTTGGCGAGTAAAATTAATTTTATTTTTTTTATTATAAGCGGTAAGTAAATCATCTTCAGTAAATTTTAACTGTTCAGCAATTATTAAATACTGATTTAAAACTTTAAAATAAACTTCTGATGTCTGATTTTTAATTAGTTCTTTTGCAACAGCAAAACAATCTAAATAAAGTTTTGTCAAATTAATATTTTCCTGACAATATTCATTATGGTATTGATATGTTTTAAAGTCAACGGTTAAACTATTACCAATACTAATTAAAAAATGAATTCCATCAATATATTCTTCTAATAAAATATCTTTTGCTGAAGCCGGTTTGACACTTCAATATTTAAAATCACGTTGTTCATTAATAAATTCTGCTAACTCAACTAAAAAAGCCAAAATTCGTTTCTCAAATGTTTCATTATCATTTAAGTTAAATTTTGTTAAAATATGTTTATCTAATTTTTTTTGGTTTTCTAACAAATAATTAAAAGTATTGTTACTTAACATTTTTACTAATCTCCTTCGCAGTTCTCATTTGTCCTAAAATTGCTTTTGCATTAGGAACTTTATCATATTTCTTTACAATTTGCCCTGTTAACGAAGCAATTATTCGTTCTGAAGCAAATGGATCACGTGGGTCATAAATTCAAGCATTATTAAAAATTGTTTCTACATTTTCTGCACCCATTGTCCCAATAACAATAGCATGAAAGCGATTCCGACGCTGTTTTAATAAATTTATCTTTGTTATTAAATCAGGTGATAAATCAGAAGTTAAAAAATCACTAATTAATAACAAATCAGCATTAAAATATTCATTACTATCCATTACTGTTAAAGTATGTTCTAATGCTGGCTCAACATCTGTATCCCCAGCAAAACTTTTTGACAAAAATTCAATTAATTTTGGTAGTGAATCTTTTAAAGAAGATAAATTATAAACATCTAAACTTTTAGAAAAATTAATCATGTAGCAAGGGCGATGCTCTGCTAAAGCAATTTTTGCAATTGCTAAAGCAAGGGCTTTGGCAATTTGCTCGGGACTACCTCGCATTGAAGAAGAGGTATCAATTGATAAAATGATTGGTCCTTTTTCTTCAGGAACATATGTTTCAATTGTTCGTAATTTAATTTGTTCTTTGGGAACTTTATCTTGTGATAAAAATTCAAATGTTATTAATTTGCCCTCAATATATTTTTTATAAAAAATATATTTTAAAACTGGATCTTTTAATAAAACTAATTCGGCGGGAAACATATGTTCTAAATCTTTAGATTCAGTTGCTCCAATAATTTCTTCTGGTGAAGAACCAATTGGTTTTCATTCATAATCCATTACAATTTCTTCTAAAATTCGTTGTTCAATTAAATTACTTTCACCTTGAAAACGCCCTAATAATGTTGCAATTTCCATAATTGCTGGATTAGTTTCCAAAAATTTTGCAAATTTATCAATGGCTGACATATTAACACCTTTTTTTAGTTCTACTGGATTTCATATTTTGCCAAAAAATTTTCATACTGTTTTTAATAAACTATTAGCTTTATTATAAATTTCCACTTTATTATATAAATCTTGCATAAACTTTGTTCTTAATTCTTCAATTTTTGCAAAACGATAATCATTAATTTTTTTAATTAAAATGGATTCTCAAATTCCAATAAAATCACGAAATAACATATTTGGATTATTGTTTTGTTTTTTATTAAATTCATAACGATAATAATTTATCCGATCATAAAATGGTGAATTAACTTTAAATAAAAAATCTTGTGTTGAAGCATAATTCTTTTTTAAACCATCATAACCATTAACTTTAATTCAATGAAATAAATAAATTTCTTTTTCGATATTTGAATCTAACTTAATTTTCATAATTTCATTTTCAATTTTATGATCATAAAAATTATTAACAGCTTGGTCAAACATTTCACTTAATCACCGGTTCGTTGTTTTCATCAGAGCAAACCTTGGATTAACTAAATCCGTATTTTTTAATGCTGTTAACTTACTAACTAGTTGAACTCCCGCTTTTTGCTCTAAATATGGATTCACATTAAATCCTCCCTTGTTTTACTCATTTAATTTTTTGTTAATTGTTCAAAATTACTATTATTTATTTTTTGCTCTGAATTTGAAAATTGTTCTAATTCTAACCAATTTTCATTAAAATTTATTTTATTATCACTAAAGGCATTATTAACTGCCAACATAAAACGTTCTTTAAAAAAGAGGCAATTTAAAGATAATAATCGTTCTTTTTCATCTGGAAAAGAAGTTGTTAAACTATCAATTTCTCGTTCAACAGCTAAAATTCTTTTTTCAAGTTTTGAATTATTATCCACTTTTGAATTCTTAATTTCAATTTTAATTTCTTCATTTGTTTTAATAATTTTAAAAGTACTATCATTAACATAACTAATCTCTGTTTGCAAAACATCTGCCATATTATCTAAATCTTCACCATAATATAATTCAATTAATGTGGGTTGTGTCTTATTATGACGAGCATCAATAAAATCTTCAACACGAATAAAACAAATTGGATACTGTTGATTTTTTCAAAAAATTCGATGAAATGTTCCTTGTAATTTTCCATCAAAAACATCCAAATATTCACTTTTGCGACTATTAACTTCTTGGATATCTTCATACTGAGCTGATAATTCTTCTAATTCTTTGCTTAAACGATTCTTTTTTTCACGAACATCATACGTTAAAGCATTTAAATAAAATTCATTAAAAATAGCATTATATGTTTCTTCTTGTTGTTCATCATCTCAAATACAATATGGAATGACTAACCAATCAGCTTTATCAACTGTATCACGACCATTATAAAATGCTGAAGCTTTCATTAAATGAGCAATCTTCTTTCAACGACGATCTGAAATATAATATTCACCTTCAGTCGCAATATACATTGCTTTTCGAAATCGAGAAATAAAATCAAAAGTTACTGGTGTTATTTTAATCTTATTAATTTCTTTTCGTCATGTATCATATTCTTCATGTGTAATTTGTAAAGCTTCATCAACTTTTACATCCAATTCAGTTACTCCAGCAATCATATCATTAAAGTTTTCTTCATCTTTTAACCCTTGTGCAATATAACGAATAATAAAACGGTCATATAACGCTTCAAGACCTTGTCCTTCTGCTGGCAACTCATTTGACGCTGAAATTAATAATTTCATTGGCACTTTTATATCTACTCCAGCATTACGAAAAATCTTTTCATTAATAATTGTTAATAAAGTATTTTGAATTGATGGTCCCGCTTTTCAAATTTCATCTAAAAAAACAATTTCAGCCGTTGGTAAATATTTATCAATTAAGCGCTTATACACTCCTTTTTGTAAATCTTCAATTGAAATTGGTCCAAAAATTTCTTCTGGTGTTGAAAAACGATTCATTAAATATTCAAAAATAGTACCATTTTTAAAAGAATGCTTTAAACGACGTGAAACTAACGATTTAGCAATTCCGGGTTTTCCTAAAAGAAAAATTGATTCACCACTTAGCATCGCTAACATTGCTAAATTAAAAATTTCTTCTTTTTCATAAACATTTTGTTGTAATTGTTTGGTTAATTCTTCTAATCTTTCTGTAAGTGTCATCATTTTCTTTTTTCTCCTAAACTTCTAAATTAATTCTTCGTTTAACATCATCTGATTTAACAATTAAGAGGCATGCTCCAACAATTCAAATAGAAGTAATTATTAGAACCAAAACAATAAAAACTAATAATCAAATATTAATTGGTTCAGCGGGATTTCCTTTAATACTTCCTAGAATCAATAAAATTGCACATAAAATTTCAACAAATAAAAAATATAAAATTGCTAACATAATATAAGCAATACCTCATCCATAAATAGCACCCGCAGTTCGAACCACTGCCATCGGAATAAAATATAATAAACTAAATAATAAACTAAGAAATAAAAACCCATAACTTAAAAGGTCTTTAACATAAATCTCAGCAAAAACTTTAATATTTGGATCAAGATAATTACTTAAAGCAACTAAAATTGCCTTTTGACCAATAAAATAAGCTAAAACAATTGCTACTAACTGTCCAAAAATAATAAAACTTCGCCCTACTCGTTCAAGTGGACTATCCCAAAACATTCGTCGTTGTGAAAAATCATTGTGCTGAGTTGGTGACAAATAACTAAAACGTTTCTGCTCCTGTTTAGATAATTCTTTAACTTCCTCCTCATATTTTCGGCGTTCTTCTTCAGTATCAAGCAACTCTAAATCTGGAAATTTACTTCCATATGTTGGCTTATTTTTAAACATTTTGTTCCCCCTTTGGTATTTAACCCTATTTTAATTTGTGTAAACATTTTAACATTTTCCCTAAATTTAGGCAATTAAATTATTTTTTTCCTATTTTTTAACAATCAAAATATTTGATATTGTTCCCTCAAAATATTTTGCTCCAAAACTTGTTACTTTAATATAATATCAATAATTACCTTCTTCTAAAAAGACATCATTAGCATCTAATTCACGATTATCTTCAGTCAAAATAATAACATTAAAATATTCACGGAAATTTACAATGTTATATCCATCTTTATTAACTACTTGTTGTAATTGTGCAAAAATACTGTTTATTGTTTCACCAATTGAATCATTTACTTTTTGAAAGCCTAGTTTGTAAATTGTACTATGAAGTGTAGCAGTTTATTTAATATCATTATAACATCAATAAAATAAATGTTCAATATAATTTATTTTAAAAAAATTTAGTAGTTTTGTCTTAAATTTATTAATTTTGACACACC
>NZ_RCOO01000162.1:0-2505 GCF_003987485.1 Spiroplasma endosymbiont of Megaselia nigra | reverse complement strand
ACATATTCAGGGTAATTAAATGTTGGTATTTCATAATCATGCGGGAGTAAGAAACTAGTTTTATAATTAGTTGTCATATCACGTAAATAATTATTTAATACACTTTTTGTTTTACCTCTGAAACTCCATACTGATAATTTTAAATAATCTTCTTCATTATTGGTATATGGATTATCGGCATAAAAGATAATTTCAAAATTACCTTTATATAAAGCTTGAATTGAAAACATATCAATTATATAACTACAATTTGTACCATCTGGTGTTTGTAAGAATTCACAATCATTATCTTTTTCACCATCACTAACTGGTGTTTGTGCATCAACCGCTCTGGTTTTTTCATTAATTAAATAAACTCAATTAGTTTTTTCATTTAATTGTTTTAAATTATATGTTGAATAAACTAACGTACTTGTTGGTTTACCATCTTTATTCAAAACAGTGCCTTTGCATTTATCAGTTAATAAAGTTGTAAAACCGAAACTAGTAGCGTTTGCTCCAAAGATAGCACCAACTTTATCATTACCTTGTTCTCTAAAAATTTCAAATGGTAAATAACCTTTACCTTTGGAATTATCACCTCAAAAGGCATCATTATAAAAACTATAAATATTAGCGCTCATAAAACCATTAAGTCATTGAAAATTAGGTCAAGTTTTTTCATCTTGATTAATTACTCAACCTCATGAAATACCAAATGAAATAAAGTTTAAGAACTTACCAACCCCACCCGGTATTGTAAAAGGATTAAAAACTAACTTTTGCGTATAGTTTAAGGGCAATAATGTAATTTGGCGATTAATAAAATTATTCATATTTAAAATATCTCAAACATTACAAGCACCCATTTTATTATATTCAATTTGAACTTGTCCAACTTTATTACCGAATTCATCTTTTCTTCTAAAATATGATGAAGCTTGTGTACCAATAATATTATCAACATTACCACTATTTACTTTTATTTTATTTGGTGGAGTTATATTTCAGTTTTTAGATCAATAAAATTTAGAATTTTTATCTTCTTTGTGAATATTTCTACCAACACCAGAATTAGTTGCTGATGTAGTAGTGGGGTCGGTTATAACAATACCCTCACTATTTTTTTGTTTTCAAAAGTCATATCTTGCTTCCATATCTTTTTTTCAATCTTCATAACCAGTTATCATAGTTGGTTGTATTCCTTGAATGTTATATCAACTTACTTCTGGTGAGGCATAAGTGTTTATTTTATCAGGTGGAGCAGTATACATGTTATACATTAATAAATCACGTTAATTCATTACTTTTTTATTAAATTGACCTTTAATAATTGGTCGGCCAATAACTGGCATATCAAAAAAGATTGGATTACCATAAAATTTAACTGCCATTGCTCTAACTCCTGGGTCTTTTAATAAAATATCATCTAATTCAACAATACCTTTATTTAGTTTTTCATCACAAGTTATTTTAGGAAAACAATAACCTCCACCTGGTGCTGATGTTTGTATAAATTGTCGTACTGATAAACCACTATTACTAATTTTGTCATTAATACTTGAAAATGTAATTTCTTGTCATAAGAAACTACCATCATATGGTGAATAATAATTAATAACATTTGATGGATATAATCATTGTCTATCTTGTGGTGAAGAATTAATATCACCACCACCAATATTTAAACCACTGTCATTAAATACAGTATAAAAATTATAATAATCATTAATATTTAATTTATCGTCATCTTCATCTAAAATTAATAAAGTATATTGTCTTTCAGTTGATTGTTGAGTAAATACTTGTTCAAATTTTGCTTCTCCAAATTGAATTGAACTTCTATCATCAATCATATAAGCATCTCAATATTTACCAACTTTAACCTCTTTTGTATAGTAATTATCGGCTTTATTATCATTATTAATAAAATAACTTAATTTATATTGATTTAAATATTTTAACATTCTATTAATATCATAAATATTTTCACCATCAATTAATTTTCAATAAAGATTATTATTTTCATCTTTTAATTTTATCGCGAAAGGTGTTTCATTATTTGCTCATATAGTTGAGTTAATAGGTTGATTTTTAAAATCATCAATTGTTAAAATATTAATTTCTTAACCTTTATATTTTTGAACTATTTTGTCATTGTGCAATAGTACTTTCCATATTATCAAATATTCCTGAATAACTACCATAATCACTTGGTTTAGCATTATTGGGTTTTCATCCTGTTTCAGTATCGGGGATATATGAACTATAAACATTAAAAGGAAATACCATTCAATGTCTATTATCTCGTATGTTTTCTCTTATATCTATTAAAGTATCATGGGCTTGTCTTCTTAATTATTCCATAACCCCTGGGTTAATTCTACTCATTTGTTAATTTTCCTTTATTTCTGTTCTACCTTGAACAGCATTTTGATTATTACCAGTTTCATCATATTCCATTAATTTATTATTATGTTCTATTTCTTTTGCGTTTATTTTATCTCAGTATTTTTCAATTTTTTC
>NZ_RCOO01000161.1:0-2506 GCF_003987485.1 Spiroplasma endosymbiont of Megaselia nigra | reverse complement strand
CTATGTTATAAGTGGGTCAGATGGATTTGCCTTTGTGTTGAAACAAGGATCAACAACGCCAATCAAAATCGATGGAATAAGTAGTGTTATTTCACTTGCTATTGATAGCAAAGATAAAGTTTATTTTGGTTCTGTATTTTATAATTTTAGTATTTTAAAAACTGCTTTGTCGTGGGTAAAACAACAAAGTCAGTTTGCATTGGTTGATAGTAGTAAAACAAAAACTTGGACTCGACCCGACTTGCTTAGTGTGGATGGGGAGGTCAACATTGATATTGCCAACCCAAATATTGATAAAGTTGTTTTTGATGGTGTCCAACAAGGACAAACAAATAAACACTGGACTATCAATGTGAAACCTGAAACTGCCCCACGAGATCATAATTTACAAGTAACTTTTACTTTGGATGGTAAACAATATACAAGTGAAATTATTGTCTCGATGCAGGCGAAAATTGCCCCGCCAGCACCAAGTGCTAAACAAAATCTAAGTGATTTAATTAAAACTACTGATTTAGGAAATATCATCGATAACAACGATGATACTATTTTCACTGCTGTTAATCAGAAAAATAGCAATGTCATTGATGATTTTTCGCAAATTACAATTAAGAAAAAAGATAATCACTCTGCAACTTTAACCGCGAAACTAGATAGTAAAAGTTATGCGGGTTCGGTTGATGTAACTTATAATGTTGTGCCAGCAACGGTAGTTGATTTAAAAATTGAATTAAAACCAACCGCCCCTGACGCAATCGTGGTGAAAGATTATCTCGGGCAAATTAATGATAGTAATATTACAAACCCAGTTAACACATTCTACTATGCAAATAGTGAAAGTCTTATCACAATGGTTAAATCAACCGAAAGCAGTGTCATAACTGGGGTGGTGTATGGTTGTGATGATCAATGAAATAAAATAACACAAACAAGTCCCATTGACCCAACAATCGGGATTAAACTTGATGGGTCGCAGTTAGCAACAAATGATGGTAAATATGTTGTTGAACTATCTGACAACCTAGGTCATACCAACAATGTTTATTTACAAATTGCAAAGGACAAAAAAATAGCAAACTATTTTGATACGGATAATGGTAAACAGTTTGAAATCTGAGTGAAAGCAAATGGATACGACAATATCCGTGGCTACGGTTCTAGTCAGTTAAATAAATTGTTTGCAGAAAGTAAAAATTGACAACAAATCGCTAGTGATAGTCAATTTGCGCGTTCTGTTGCTGATTGGTTTAAAACAAATGGTAAACTGTCATCCAAAGAACCGTTGACAAAAGAGCAGGTTGTTGAACAGTTAAAAACGCAAATTCCAATCAGTATCAAAATTCCTGCGGTAAATACCAGCAATTATGGTATAAACAAAGTTTCGTTTGTTTTAAACCAAAGTGAATTTAACCCAAATGACAAAGTAAAGATTACTGTTAAATACAACAATGCGCAATCAGAACAATTTTCTTTGCAAATCAAAGACAATAATGCACCTAATAAAAAAGGTGGGTTATCTGGTTTAGCAATTGTTGGAATAGTGCTTGGTTCGCTGGCGGGTCTTGCTCTGCTTGGGTGGTTGTTTAAACGGTTTGTGGTTGATACGTTTATTTTAGGACCAATTCGCGATAAAAAACAAAAAGCGTGAAGAATTAGAGAAGACAAAGCCTTAGTAGAAATGCAAGCCGAAGAAGAAACCGAAAAAGCAAAAAGAGGGAAATAAAAAGGCCAAAGGAGATGATAAATATGATGTTGTTATCGAACGCGGGGTCAAATAGTTTGCAAGAAATCGGTAATAAAATAATTTCCGTTGGAATGCCAATTTTAATGGGATTAGCAGTAACAATTGGGATTGTTATGGTCGCATATTATGGTGTATTGCTGGTAAATTTGCCAAAAACGCCGAACAACGAAGAGAAACAATTTCTCGCGTAACTTGGGTTGGGGTATGTTTGGGGATTGTGATTTTGGCCAGCGCTATTGTGTTGGGGCTAAAAGATGTTATTTTAGGAATTGCGTAAAGGAGTGATAAAAAATGGCGCAAAACAAAAAAGGGTTAAAAAACCCTTTCTGTGTTGGCGAGTCAGCCAAGATAAAGCCAACATCATTTAAAAACATAATAGCCATTGTCAATAATATGATTAAAAAAATGGCTATCTTTCTTATTATAGCATTTTTGCCGTTGATGTTAATAGCGGTGATTATCATTTTTATCATTGCTGCAATTATGACAATATTTACCCCCGATACTATCAATCATTTTACTAGTACACACGCTTCAGAAATGTTTATTCAGTATAGCCAAACGGCTGCTGATGGTGGCGGAGACGCACCCAGTTGGTTGCTGGGTAAAATTATGGAAGCAGTCTGTGCTATCTTATATATTATTTTTATAAAACCGTTGTTGTGACTTTTAAATAAATTCCAAGACATAATTTATTTTATGTCGGGTGGGAACTTGGCGAATCGTTTGTTGTTTGAAAATAATACTACTAGTGGTGTACCA
>NZ_RCOO01000160.1:0-2545 GCF_003987485.1 Spiroplasma endosymbiont of Megaselia nigra | reverse complement strand
ATAAAAGAATAGAAACAAACAATGAAACTAAAAATTTTTTAATTGAAAGAGATAATGAGATATTTAAATTATATCAACAGGGAAAAATATTACAAGGATCTAATCCTTGTCCGCAAACAGCAACAAGTTTATTACAATCGGTAGTTTTAAGTGGCAGGTTTGAAGCAGTGATAGGTTGCTTGGATGGTACATTAAGATTAGTTTTAATAGGAAGCGGGTTTGTTTGGTAATGTTTTTTTGTTCGTAAAAAAGTTATTAAATTAAGAAGTGGTAATATTAGTCACAGGATAACGGCAAGAACTGGCAACAATCATAAACTAACTTTTCGCCCAACTAACTGTCCTAACCCAGCAATTGGCAAACCTAAGAGAAAATCACTATCTCCTCATGTTAAACCGTTTAAACTACCATTAGCATTTGTTAATGTATGCATATATTTTAAACCAAAAAATAAGAATGGAATAAAAGTCATTAAAATCCCATTTAGAAATGGACCAAAGATTGCTCCTCATACGCCTCCATACGCATTCCCAAAGACGCCAGCGGTTGCTCCGACAAAGAAATGCGGAACAATACTTGGAATCACAATTGCTCAGCCAATAAAACTATTATCTTGTCAACCAATTTGATGAACAATAATAATTGTAATTGCCATACCAATGATTTCGCCAAGAAATGAGGCAATAAAACCAATTAAGACCGCATTTTGGGCATATGGAAACATTGTTGGACAGTCTAATGCTGCTTTTGCAGTTGGTACTAACTTTTGAGAAATTCCTTTAAAAGAAGGAACAATTTCGGCAATAAACATTCGAACCCCAATTAGTAATACTTCAACCCCAGCAGCAAAGGTAAATGATTGTAATAATCCTTGGACAAAAACATCTTGACCAGTATTAAGAATGTTAGCATTAACTAAGGCATCATAGCCTTTCACACCCCATGCAGTAAAGTAAATAATTAAGTATAAGAAAAACATTGTTAT
The DNA here is from genome assembly GCF_003987485.1 of Spiroplasma endosymbiont of Megaselia nigra. Classification (NCBI taxonomy): domain Bacteria; kingdom Bacillati; phylum Mycoplasmatota; class Mollicutes; order Entomoplasmatales; family Spiroplasmataceae; genus Spiroplasma; species Spiroplasma endosymbiont of Megaselia nigra. The sequence continues at coordinate 1,560 of NZ_RCOO01000160.1, read as the reverse complement.
TGCAATTGCAATATTAGTATTACGTAAGAAGCTTAATCCTTTTGGAAACTTAATTTCTTCTGTTGATTTAAGTGGTTTACGACTTATTTTTGCAATTACAATTCCAATTCAAGCAGAAAACAAGTATGATAATGATCCGGTATGACCAACTGCTAAGGTATCGGATTTCGTAATTTTAATGACATATTTATTTAATAATGCTGGCGAAATAATCATTCATAACGATACCAATAATGCACCAGTAATAACAATAATTGGTAAATCTTCAGCTAAATTTAACCCCACTAAATTTAAAACACTAGCAAACATTACTGATAAGTAAAATAAGACATGGCCAGTTAAATAAATATATTTATAAGTGGCAATCCGTGCTAATAAAATATTTAATAACATTGCACAAATCATAATTAATGATCCAGCTAACACAATTTTTGGTAAACTATTTAAAAATAACCCAGGAATAACATCATTATTAGCAATAATCCCATTAATCCCAAACAATAAATTAAAAGCATTTCCTAATTTACCAACTGCACCAGCTAAAATCCCAGTTCCCCCACCGATAATTAAAAACCCGATAGTTGTTTTAATTGTTGCTGAAATTGTTTCGGTTAATTTCTTGCGTTGTAATAAACAACCAACAAGAGCAAATAAACCAATCAAGATTGCTGGTGTGCCAATAAATTCTTTAAAGAAATTTAAAACATAATCGCCAGTTGTTAAAGATAAAAAACTCGACATTTTTATCTCTCCTTGCTAATTATCATCTTTGTAGTATTAAGATAACGAAGGTTTCTTCTAACATCTTAAATCAACATAACATATGTAACATATGTCTATTTTGATTTTATTTTTTTCTTTCTTCTTTGCAATTTGTTTTCTTCTTTTTGGTAATAACTAGTAAAATTGTAAATTTTTTGCAAATTTATGCAAAAGTATTTCTAATGTTAATTATTTGGTAAAACAAAAACACATGTTAGATTATTAATCTAACATGTGTTACATTATTGGCAAAAGATATTAAATCCAATCTTATTTTGCACGTTTCATTGAATTCATAACCTTTTTAATATCTGCTTCCGACGGTTTGCGTCCCATTTGCATATACATTGCCCGAATTTGTTTTTCAGTAATTGGGGGATTATCACGTAATTGTTTTTGCACAATTTTTTTGGTAATTAAAAATCCTAAAACCCCACCAATAACTAAAAAACCAATCCCAATAATAAGTCCTCCTCATCAAGGCATTCTTGTTGTCCTCCTTTTTTGTAATAAGTAATTATTAGCATAATTCCTATAATATTTTAACATATTTTTTAAAATAAGTCTTATTTTCATGGTTTTTAAGAATCTGCTTTTCTTCGATTACATTTAGTATGGATAGCAATGATATTATCATTGTACATATTGTTATTTTGTCATTTTATCAATATAAAAATAAAATAAACTCATATAAGTTTATACAATGTTTCTTTTAACTGAGAATATGAAATAAAAAACCTTTCTAGGTTATTATTAAATATATAAAGTTAGGAGAAACATTTTTTATATGGCAAAGGG
>NZ_RCOO01000159.1:0-2556 GCF_003987485.1 Spiroplasma endosymbiont of Megaselia nigra | reverse complement strand
AGTTTTCATTCTTTATTAAAAAAAGCAACAATTCATAACAATATTTACTTATCGCATGACGAATATATTAATGATGTTAAAAAATGAAATAAATGATATTCAAGCCGAAAAGAAAAGGATATAATAAATAAAAGTTTATAAACCTTTTTTACTAATACTTACTTTTTGGAGTGCACTCTACTAATTTAAAATGACTTTTTATATATTTGTCTATTCTTATTTTATTTTTATATTACTGTTTTCATCTAAAATTAAATTAGGTTTTTGTGTATCTAAATTTCAACGATAAACACATTTATATTGTATTTTATTTTTATCATTACTTCATTCAGTTCAATTTTTATTCATTTCATTTCATATTTGTAATTTTTTAATTGCTGTAATATAAAGAATAAAAGAATTATCTTTATCTATTTTTTTTGTATTATTAAAATCATAGTTAAAATTAATTATTCTTCAATTATTTTTTTCTTCCCCTCGTCATACTACATAATATCATTTATTATCAACTTGACTAAATGGTTTTTCTTGTGTTGTTATTCATTCTAAAATACCATCTTTTGTTTTTATATTATTTTTTTCTTTTAAATCTAATAATTCTTTTTCTATATATTGTGGTGTATTACAAGCAACTAAACTTGTTGTACTTGTTGCTATTAAAGTTATTGTTCCTGAAATATTTAATATTTTTTTCACATTATATTCATAATTATTTTTTTACTATAACTATGCCTGTTGCATTATCTTTAAATTTTTCATTTTGTTCATATAAATTTAATGGGATATCTTCTTTAATGGGATATCTTCACCAATTTGAGTTTGATTCATAATTATTTGTTTTTCAGTTTTAATATTATAAGAAAAACTTATACTATTATCATCGTTTATTTTAATTTTTGAAGGTAAAATATTATTTTCTAATAAATTAAGCACAGCATCTTTAATCGAAATATAAATTGTTGATTTATTATTATCTTTATCAATAAAATCTGCACTAATTACACCATTAACTTTTTGATAATAACTTAAAATAAGTTTTATATTATTTTCTCAAGAAATAACAGAAATTGAAATTTTACTATGTGCCGGAACTTTTACTGGTTGAGATGGAACAGTTATTGTTGTAGTGTTTGTGGTTGTTTTAATTTCTGTGTCAGAAGAATTAGAGGTATTTGCTATAGTATAAGTTTTTGTTCCTCCCCAAGTATATCCACCGCCAACTTCAACACCAACTTCAACTTTTCCCTCAGCAATAAAAGTTATACCCGCTGAACCAGTAGCTTTTAATGTAACTTTAGTATTTACATTTGCACTTCAATTATCAGTACTTGATGTTGTTTCTGATTTAGAAAATCCATTCATTTTTTGAAATGTATTTGTTTCTATCAATTGTTTAGAACAAGCAATTGTATTTTGTGTTTGGTCAATATTACTATTATTTATAAATGTTGAATTAGAATCTTTACAAAAATCATTAATATTTTGTTCTAAATTGGATGATTTATTTTTTTGTGTCTGTTCTATAGTAATATCAGACAATGTTAATTCTTCTAAATTAATATTATAAATTTTTTTAATTTTAGAATTGGGATTTTGTTTTTTATACTCTAAATATAAACCTTTTTTTATTTGATCTCTTATATTAATATTATTAGATTCATTTAATTCGAATTGGTCACATTCATATACTTTATTTTTTGCAACAAAATAAAATTTATTATTTAAAAAAAGTCCAATTTTAGTAATTATATCATTTTCAATAATAACCTCTTTTTGTTGTCACGTTACAGGATTATATTCATATAAATTATTATTAAACCTTGTACCAAAATAAACCTTATTATTTAAAACAGTTTCTGAAACAATTCAATCTTTTACTACAAACTCAATATTTTTTTGTTGTTTCGCTACTAGATCATATTCATAAAAATTTTTACTACTATCCCAAAAATAAAATTTATTATTTAAAACTGGTCCAATACTAGTAATACTTTTATTTGTTGTAATAAAAACACTTTGTTGTCCTATTGCTGGATCATATTCATATATTTCAGAACTATTATTGGGACAAGAATAAATCTTATTATTTAATACTACAACAGGAATTATAAAATTATTAATATTATTTGGTGCTGTAATTACAACTTTTTGTTGTCCTGTTGCCGGATCATATTCATAAACTTTATTTCCTATACCAAAATAAACCTTATTATTTAATACTATACCAGAAGAATAAGTTTGGTCTTTTTCTATATTAATAACCTCTTTTTGTTGTCCTGTTGCCGGATCATATTCATAAACTTTATGATCATTTGAACCAATATATAGTTTATTATTTAGCACTACACCCGAAGTTGAAACGTTAACATTTGTTTCTAGACTGCACCCCAAAAAGTAAGTATTAGTAAAAAAGGTTTATAAACTTTTATTTATTATATCCTTTTCTTTGCGGCTTGAATATCATTTATTTCATTTTTTAACATCATTAATATATTCGTCATGCGATAAGTAAATATTGTTATGAATTGTTGCTTTTTTTAATAAAGAATGAAAACT
>NZ_RCOO01000158.1:0-2575 GCF_003987485.1 Spiroplasma endosymbiont of Megaselia nigra | reverse complement strand
ATTGAGATAATCTAAGAACAAATTCGCTCTGAGTATCTAATTCTTTTGTGGCATTATTATTTTGAAATTTAACAATTCTTCAATCAGCATTTTCATTACTTCGCCACACAACAAAACAATATTTATTATCATCTGGATTATTATTAAATGGTCTTTCTTGTGGTGATATTCATTCTAAAATACCATCTTTTGTATTTATATTATTTTTGCCTTTTAGTTCTTTTAATTGTATTTCGTTATATTGTGTTGTATTACAAGCAACTAAACTTGTTGTACTTGTTCCTATTAAAGTGATTATTCCACAAAGACTTAATATCTTTTTCAAAATTAGTTTAAAGGAATACTTTTACCAATGATGCTTTCGTGCATAATTATTTTTTTTTTATTTTTAACATCATAAGAAAAATTTATACTATTATCATTATTTATAACTATTTTTGAAGGCAAAATTTCATTTTCTAATAAATTAAGCATAGCCTGTTTAACAGAAAGAGAAATTGGTATCTCATTATTGTTTCTATCAATAATTTTTCCATAAATTTTACCTTCAACTTTTTGAAAACCACTTAAAATAATTACTATATTATTTTTTCACGTTTTAGTAGAAGTTATAATTTTGCTATGTGGTGGCACTTTTACTGAATAAGATGGAATAGTTATTGTTGTAGTGCTTGTGGTTGTTTTAATTTCTGTTTCAGAAGAAGTTGAAGTATCTCCTATGGTATAAGTTTTTGATTCTCCTCAGGTATATCCACTCCCAACTTCAACTCCAACTTCAACTTTTCCTTCATTAACAATTGGTATTATACCCGCTGAACCACTAGCTTTTGCTGTAACTTTAGTATTTATATTTCAACTTCAATTTTCGGTATTTGCTGTTGTTTTTGATTTAGAAAATCCATTAATCTTTTGAATTGTATTAGTTTCAGTAATTTGTTGAGAACAAGAAATTGTATTTTGATTTTGCTCAATATCATTATTATTTATAAGTGTAGAATTAGAATCTTTACAAATTTCAGTAAGATCTTCTAATAAATTTGATGATTTATTTAATTGAATTTCATTTAAAGTAAAATTAGATACAATTAAATTTTCCATATTAATGTTTAAAATTGTTTTAAATTCAAAATCAGGATTATGTTTTTTATAATGTAAATACAGTGCTTTATATATTTGTTCTTCCAAATAAATATTACGATTTTCAATTAATTCAAGAGGTTCATATTCATATAGTTTTTTCCCTTTAGCAAAATATAATTTATCATTCAAAACAACACCACCAGAATAATAGCTACCTCGTGGTTATTTAATAAAAATTTTTGATTGTTGTTTTATAAAATCATATTCGTATATTGTATCATTTACGCTAAAGTAAACCTTATTTTTTAAAAAAAGATGAAAAAATTATTGCCCTATTTCTATATTAATTATTATTATTTTTTCTTTTGTTTCTGGATTATATTCATAAACTTTATTTCCTGCAGCAAAATATAATTTATCATTTATATTAATACCAAAGAAATTAACAGAATGATTTAAATTATCTAAAATTTTTGATTGTTGTTTTATAAGATCATATTAATAAATAATACCATCTCGTGAACAATGATATATTTTACTATTTAAAAAAATTAAATTAGATTTACCTTGAATATTTACACTATTTGTAGTAACAACAGTTTTAGTTTCAAATGTTTTAAGATCTTGTTCAAGAATATTCTTTCAACCAAGAAAATATTTTTTATTATTAAATTTAATTTCAGAATTATTATTATTTTTCTCAACACGAACATCACTTTTTTGTTCTAATGTTTTTGGATCATATTCGTAAACATAACCTTGATATGATTTAGCATAAACTTTGTTATTTAACACAAAAACACTACCTAAAAAATCATCATGATCTGTAATAATAGCAGTTTTTATTATTCCAGATATTTTTATTTTATTTTGTCTTTTATTTCTATTTAAAATTTCTAAATTATTTGTTTGTAAATAATTATTAACTTCATTATTTAAATTTTTTTGTTTTTGATAAGGACTAGCAGCAATTGTTGTTGGTACAGCTGTTCCACTAATAGTTAATACACTTAATAAACTTAAAAGTTTTTTCATTTTATATAATTTCCTTTCTTTCATCTTGAAACTTTTTATCAAGATCTATTGACATTATATATATATACATACAAGCGCTTTTAAGTATATTTAAGAAAGGAAGTTATTTAAATGATTATTATAATTATATTGTTGCACTAAACTGGGCTCGCGGTGATTTTCATAAGTTTGTGAAAAATGCCTTAAAGTTTAAAAAAACTTTTGCCGCGCTTTTCAAAATACTTGGGAAAAATTCTAAGCGTTAAGCGAAGAATTTTATAAAGGTTCCCAAATTTGTTTGAAAGAATCTCAAAACTTTTTTTAACTTGTAAGTCATTTTATCACAAAAATTTAAGAAAATCAACCGCTCGCCCAAAACCTCAAAAAACTATATAATTAACTTTGTATATAAAAGAAAGGATTTTTTAAAATGGATAAAACAAAGCATCATTTTACTTTTAAAGAAAGAGTAATGTTAAAA
>NZ_RCOO01000157.1:0-2591 GCF_003987485.1 Spiroplasma endosymbiont of Megaselia nigra | reverse complement strand
GTGGTGGTGATATTAATTCTGCACCCCAAGATAGACAATGATTATATCCTTCAAATGTTATTAATTATTATTCACCATATGATGGTAGTTTCTTATGACAAGAAATTACATTTTCAAGTATTAATGACAAAATTAGTAATAGTGGTTTATCAGTGCGGCAATTTATTCAAACAAGTGCCCCAGGGGAAGGTTATTGTTTTCCTAAAATAACTTATGATGAAAAACTAAATAAAGGTATTGTTGAATTAGATGAGATTTTATTAAAAGACCCCGGTGTTAGAGCCATGGCAGTTAAATTTTATGGTAATCCTATATTTTTTGATATGCCAGTAATTGGTCGACCAATTATTAAAGGCCAATTTAATAAAAAAGTAATGAATTCAAGAGATTTATTAATGTATAACATGTATCCTGCACCACCTGATAAAATAAATACTTATGCATCACCAGAAGTAAGTTGATATAACATTCAAGGGATTCAACCAACTATGATAACTGGTTATGAAGATTGAAAAAAAGATATGGAAAGTAGATATGATTTTTGAAATCAAAAAAATAGTGAGGGTATTGTTATAACCGATAAAGCAAGTTCAACAGCAACCAATCCGACTGTTGGAACAACTATTAAGGAAGAAGATAATAATTCTGAATTTTATTGGTCTAAAACTTGAATGATTACTACACCAGATAAAGTGAAAGTAAACAATGGTAATGTTGATAATATAATTAGTACCCAAGCCTCATAATATTTTAGAAGAAAAGATGAATTTGGTAATGCTGTCGGACAAGTTCAAATTGAATATAATAAAATGGGTTCATGTAATGTTTGAGATATTTTAAATATGAATAATTTTATTAATCGCCAAATTACAGTATTACCTTTAAACTATACACAAAAATTAGTTTTTAACCCTTTTACGATACCAGGTGGAGTTGGTAAGTTCTTAAACTTTATTTCATTTGGTATTCCTTGGGGTTGAGTTATTAATCAAGATAAAAAAACTTGACCTAATTTTCAATTTCTTAATGGCTTTATGAGTGCTAATATTTATAGTTTTTATAATGATGCCTTTTGAGGTGATAATTCCAAAGGTAAAGGTTACTTACCCTTTGAAATATTTAGAGAACAAGGGAATGATAAAGTTGGTGCTATTTTTGGAGCAAATGCTACTATTTTAGGGTTTACTACTTTATTAACTGATAAATGCAAAGGTACTGTTTTAAATAAAAATGGTTCAAAAACAAGTGCGTTAGTTTATTCAACTTATAATTTAAAACAATTAAATCCTAAAACTAATCGAGTTTATTTAATTAATGAACAAACCAAAGCTGTAGATGCACAAACACCAGCTAGTGATAGTGAAAAAGATAATGATTTAGAGTTTTTACAAACACCAGATGGTACAAATTGTAGTTATATAATTGATATGTTTTCAATTCAAGCATTATATAAAGGTAATTTTGAAATTATCTTTTATGCTGATAACCCATATACAAATAATGAAGAAGATTATTTAAGATTATCAGTATGGAGTTTTCGTGGTAAAACAAAAAGTACACTAAATAATTATTTACGAGATATGACAACTAATTATAAAACTAGTTTCTTACTACCACATGATTATGAAATACCAACATTTAATTACCCTGAATATGTATTACCACCAGTGCCATATAACTATAAACCCTATACAAAAAATATTATTCCTGCTAATGCAAAATTACCTATTAATTTTAATTTTACAGTACAACCTCAATGTAAAAGTACATTAAGTAATATGGTTAATTTATTTGATACTTTAAATGAGTATAAAGGTTATTATGAATTAGAAATTGATTTAAAACAAATTGACCCAACAATTCAAAGTATAAATAAGTTTATAGACACCTATGAAACTATTGAAATAAGTAATATAAATAATTTTTCTATTACTAATTTTGCAACTAAAATACATATGTATGAATATAAAGATATAGAATTATTTGCAGGAAAAGAGGAATGTAATTTTAATTTAGGTAAAATATCTGACCTTAATTATGAAGGTGGTGGAGATCAACAGATAACAAATACTAATTTTCCTCAAAATAAAATTATTAAAACAAATTAAATTTCAACAGAAATTAAACCATTTGTTATAAGTTATGCAGATAATTTATTAGCAGGAGATTATTATTCAAAATATAAAACTAAATATCAAAATCAAGAAGTATTATTTTTAATGCAAATATCAACAATTAATAATATAAAACCTCATAATACTAAAAATGTATATTTAGAATTATATTATACTAATGATGTAAAATTAAAAATTAGATTTACAAAAACAATATTACCAAGATTTATGGGGACTGTTGGTTATCCTAATTGAGGAAATCAATATAATTTAACTCTTTCACAAAATTCTAATGATTTAATATATTTTACAAATAATGGTAATAATCCTGTTAAGATTACATTTAAACCTAAATAAAAAAGAGATTTATTTAAAATGTACAATGTTTCTTTTAACTGAGAATATGAAATAAAAAACCTTTCTAGGTTATTATTAAATATATAAAGTTAGGAGAAACATTTTTTATATGGCAAAGGG
>NZ_RCOO01000156.1:0-2693 GCF_003987485.1 Spiroplasma endosymbiont of Megaselia nigra | reverse complement strand
AAAAAATAAAGAAAAAATATACTTTTTATTTAAAAAGTATATAATTAATTTGTAATTAAATAAATAAAAAATGGAAACACAAAATGCCTGTGTTTCCATAGAAAATTATAACAAAAATCTAACATAATTTCTTGGTTTTTTTAAAATAATTGTCTATGGGAATATCAGCAGCGCGATATTCTCTTTTTTATTTATTAGAAAGGAAATACAGACATGAAAAAACTATTAAGTTTATTAAGTGTATTAACAATTAGTGGAACTGCGGTGCCAACAACAATTGCCGCTAGTCCTTATCAAAAAGAAGAACAAAATTTAGAAATTTTGCATCGAGTTAAACGGGGTAATCAAACCAAGAAAAATACCCCAAAAAATAAAACAGCGACAGATGAAGATACCAATTTACCATCAACATCAACTACAGCCAAAAACAAAAAATGTGGTAACAGAGGCAGCGTTAATAATCAAAAATGTCGAAAACAAAATGAAGATAATTCAGAAATAACAACCAAAAGCGCCAAAGAAAGAATTTTAGATAACATAAAATCACGAAGTAAAAATATTTTTAAATCAAATAGAAAAAATGAATATAATGAATTTTTAAGAGAAAGTATTCAATATTTCAAAGAAACCAAAAATATTGTTCTTGAAACAACGAATCCTACTACAGGTAAAAAAATATATAGAATAAAAAAACACAATGTAGAAGATAGCTATAAAATAATACCACTGGAAGTTGAGGATAATAAAATTGATTTAATTTTAAATAAAAGTAATTTATATGTTGATGGCATTATTACTTATGATGATGATGAAAATAAAACAATAGTATATTTTCCAGATTCAAATCTTGATAAAAATTCTAAATTAATTGAAACAGAAAAAGATAAACGTGGCTTTTTTTCAAAAATATTAAAATTTGATATAAAAGATGAAAAACAAGAAAAAACAATGATTAAAAAATTATATTTTGATTCTAATTATAATACTTTAACATCTGAGGAAGAAAACATTAAAATAAATAAAGAAAATATTCATGGTGCTATTATTAATTTAAGTAATATTAATGATGATAAAATTAGTGAAATAAAAAGTAACAAAAAAGCAGAAGCAGAAATAAAAAAAGATTTTCTTCGAGTTATTTTTACAAATGCAGAAGCAACAAGGTTTTTTTCAATTCGTGATGAAGTACAAAAAGTTTTATCTAGTTCTGATTCAAACCCATATGAAATTGATTGACAAGATCATAAAAATACACTAACTAATTGAGACAAAAATAGTCAGAAATATTATGAAATGAAAGATAGTATTGAATTACAATTAAAAATGACACTTAAAGAAAAAAATGAAATATATAATGTTGCTGTTTTAGCTGTAAAAGATGATGAAAAAATCCGAGATAATCAAAGGGGATAATTAATAATTAGATTAATAACTATATAAATTTTTCTATGTTTGATAAAGCAGCGTAAGCTGTTTTTATTTTGCTTTATTTCAAATCTCATAATTATGTTGCACTGAATAAGCAACGATAGTATTGATTTGATTTTCAATTCAGTTGGCGAGTGTTTGAGTAGGGGTAATTCAATGAATTTTACCACCCGCAACAAGTCATTCTCGCAAGTTAATTAGCTTCGTTCTAAAACGATCGGGTGACTTGCGGGTACGTTCAAATTCGACATAAATTTCACTATCATCGCTTTTTGTGATGATTAAATCTGGGTAGGCATTTAAGTTACCGTTTTCCATTTTGAGCTCGCGCTCGGTTTGATAGTGCTCGATGTCGGTTTGCCTACAAAGTCATTTAATCAACATATCTTGGTGGGCGAGTTCATAGTAATTAACTTTAATGCTTTTTTTATGTTCTCGTCCTAAATGACTTTGTGCTTTACTAGTTAAAGTATAATAATTTTTCTTCGGCAGAGTATCCACATTCAGCATTTTTAAATTTACTAATTTCATAACAAATTTATATGTAATATTCTCTTTTTTATTCAAAAGCAAAGATAATTGCTCTGTGTTTAAATATCCTCAACGATTTATCATCAACAATATTTTTTCTTGTTCACCCATACCATCAACTCCTTACTAACCAACTTTGTTTTTATAGCACAGGGTGGGGTTTTTTCTTTTTTGGGTTCTTTTTTTTCTTTTAAGGGCTCGGGCAAAAAGAAAAAAGGAACTGGGTGTGTTTTTATTGGTTATATTAATTGCAATTAATATAACCAATAAAAACACACCCCTGTGGAACACAAACATTAAGCCGAAACCCCGTGCTATCAACAACGTTGGGAGTGCGGGGTTTCGGGTGCTTGGCGTGCCAAAATGCTTGTATTTCCGCAGCATAAGCAAGAATTAGTATTACAATTATTTTTATATAAATTGTATATATTAATTATACATTAAATTAATATATTTAGTTCTATATTCAATAAAATTACTGTTAAATTTATTTAAAAAAGTATATAAAATTTATTAAATATGTTATTTTGGTATAGTATAGGAATAGTTTTGGAATTATATTGGAAGAAAAGGTATAACAAAATAGGTGATTTGTCAAATAGTAAAAATGATATGATAAATACCATATCTTGCTATTGTATTTGTTGTCTTGCTACCCTGTGGTTTTACGCAAGCTCTTATGCTTTGTTGATAGGGGAGGGAAGAACTCGATAGGGGAGTTAGTCTAAGTTATC
>NZ_RCOO01000155.1:0-2711 GCF_003987485.1 Spiroplasma endosymbiont of Megaselia nigra | reverse complement strand
CCTAAATTTGTATCATTTTTAAATTTTGATATTTTACAAAAATTTTCATTATTTGGTTTTCACACAACAAAATATCATTTATTATCAACTGTATTAAATCGTCTTTCTTGTGGTGTTATTCATTCTAAGTTATTTTTAATATTTTTATCTTTTGTATTTATTTTGTTTTCTTCTTTTAGTTTTTGTAATTGTTTTTTTGTATATTCATGTATTTTAGTATTATTATCACAAGCGACTAAACTTATTGTACTTGTTCCCATTAAAGTGATTGTTCCTAAAATACTTAATATCTTTTTCATATTATATTGTGTATATAATTAATTTTTTACTATTACTATGCCTGTTGTGTTTGTGTTATTTTTAAATGTTATATTTTTTTCATCTAAATTCAAAGGAATAGCTTCTCCAATTTCAGTCTGATGCATAATTATTTGTTTTTCAGTTTTAATATCATAAGAAAAATTTATACTATTATTATCATTTATTTTAATTTTTGAAGGCAAAATATTATTTTCTAATAAATTAAGCATAGCATCTTTAATTGAAATAGAAATTTTAGATTTACTATTATTTTGATCAATAAAATCTGCGCTAACCATACCTTCAACTTTTTGATAATAATTTAAAATAAGTCTTATATTATTTTGTCAAGAAGTAACAGAAATTGAAATTTTACTATGTGGTGGAACTTTTACTGGTTGAGACGGAACAGTTATTGTTGTAGTATTTGTAGTTGTTTTAATTTCTGTGTCAGAAGAATTTGAGGTATCTCCTACAGTATAAGTTTTTGATCTTCCTCATGTATATCCACCACCAACTTCAACTGCAACTTCAACTTTTCCTTCTGCAACAAGCGGTATACCGGCAGAACCACTGGCCTTAGTTGTAATTTTAGTATTTACATTTGCACTTCAATTATCAGTATTTGATGTTGTTTCTGATTTAGAAAATCCATTCATTTTTTGAAATGTATTTGTTTCTGTTAATTGTTTAGAACAAGAAACTGTATTTTGTGTTTGTTCAATATTACTATTATTTATAAATGTTGAATTAGAATCTTTACAAACATCATTAAGATCTTGTTCTAAATTAGATGATTTATTTTTTTGTGTTTGTTCAATAGTAACATTAGATACTGTTAAATTTTTTAAATTAATGTTTGAAATATTTTTAATTTCAGAATTAGGATTTTGTTTTTTATAATATAAATACAAACCCTTTTTTATTTGATCGCTAATATTAATAATAGTAGATTCATTTAATTCTAATGGACTATACCCATAAATAGTATTATTACCTACAAAATAAATCATATTATTCAATATTAAACCATTACTAGAAACTCAATCTTGATTATTTGTTAAATGCATTATAGTTTTTTGTTGTCCTGTTGCAGGATTATACTCGTATAATTTAACGCCCGCAAAAAAATAAAACCTATTATTTAGCACCACACCGTCAGAAGAAACACCACCTTGTGTGTTTATAACTACTTTTTGTTGTCCTGTTTCCGTATCATATTCATATACTTTAAAATCAGAAGATCCAAAATATAATTTATTATTTAGTGCCGCGCCAGAAGAAATAACATCACCTTGTGTGTTTATAACTACTTTTTGTTGTCCTGTTGCAGGATTATATTCATATACATTATTATCATTTGAACCAAAATACAGTTTATTATTTAAAACAACCCCAGAAGAATAAACTGCACTTTGTGTGTTTATAACTACTTTTTGTTGTCCTGTTGCAGGATTATATTCATATACTTTACCATCACTTGAACCAAAATATACTTTGTTATTTAATGCTACACCAGAAGAATAAACTGCACTTTGTGTGTTTATAACTACTTTTTGTTGTCCTGTTTCCGTATCATATTCATATACTTTACCATTAAATGAACCAGAATAAATTTTATTATTTAAAACTAAACCAAAAGAATTAAAACTACCATTCTCGCCAATAGATTTTGTTATTATTCCAGAAATATTATTTTTATTTTCTCTTTTGTTTTTAATTAAATTTTCTAAATTATTTGTTTGTGAATAATAATTAATGTCATTATTTAATTTTATTTTTTCGTATGAACTAGAAGCAATAACGTTTGGCATTGCTGTTCCACCAATTGTTAATACACTTAATAAACTTAAAAGTTTTTTCATTTTTTATAATTTCCTTTCTTTTATCTTGAAACTTTTTATCAAGACCAATTAACATTATATATATATATATATATATAAGTCAAGTATTTTAATATGTTATTTTAGAAAGGAGACGATTTAATATGATTATTATTGTGATTATATTACACTAATCTGGGCTCGCGGTGATTTCCATAAGTTTTGCGAAAAATTACTTAAAGTTTAAAAAAACTTTTGGCGCGCTTTTCAAAATGCTTGGGAAAAATTCTAAGCGTTAAGCGAAGAATTTTATAAAGGTTCCCAAATTTGTTTGAAAGAATCTCAAAATTTTTTTTAACTTGTAAGTCATTTTATCACAAAATTTCAGAAAATCAACCGCTCGCCCAAAACCCTAAAAAACATTGGTTTTTTACAATCCCATCTTAAAACGATACGGATAAGAACCATAAAATAATGCATCATATGGGTCATGGTACATTTTACTATCGGGTGTGTTTGTTTTGGTATCACTAAATCTTAGTTCACTAATGCACTTATCTAAAAATGGAAAGTTATCTAATATGCCAT
>NZ_RCOO01000154.1:0-2777 GCF_003987485.1 Spiroplasma endosymbiont of Megaselia nigra | reverse complement strand
TACATTTTGTAGTTACTTGTAGTATTAAGTACCTCCTAATCAAGTCCCCACTAGTAGATTAATTAAGAAATCCTTGCCCAGTTCTTAAAAGTTAATCAAATTCTACGCACACGATTTTATTTTTATTCTTGCAATTAAAAGTTATGAATACAGCATTATCTGTTTATCTTAATCAAAGTTATTAATTTACAAAATCGCAAAAAAACAAGTTAACAGTTCTATTGGTTTCTTTACTGACAAAATGCCATGTTGGGGAACCTCCCACTAAAAAATATGTAATTGTGAAATTAAATAATTGTAGAACCAATATATTTAATTTTTAAAGTCGTTTTATTTCAAATAAAAAAACAACCCTTTAATAAGAGTTGTTTTTTCCTACTTCATCCTTTATTCTACATTGTCTAAAACAAAAAAATTACTTTTAAAATCTTGCAATTTCAAAAATGTATGTTATTATTAAAAATGTCTTAAGTAGACAAATAAGTAAATCAAAATAAGAAAATTGGACATGTTAGGTAATCTTTATTTTTTAATAAAATAAAGCAACTAACACAGATAAATGTATTAAATACCTAAATGGCCTTTAAAATTAATAAAATATCTCAAAAAATATAAAAAATAGGACTTTAGTCCTATTTTTTATATTAATTTATTATCTTGTAAAATGGCAACTAATCCTTTAAAAAGTAAATCTTTATCATAATGGTAATTAACTAATTTTTTAATGTAAACAGCATTACCTCCTGTTAAAATTACTTGTGGTTTTATTGCTTCAGTTGAAAGTTGGTTAACAAAAGCAGTAATTGCTAATAAATGACCATTGACTAATCCAATATTGATTGCTTGTTTAGTATTTTTTCCTAAAGTCGCATTGTCATAAGAAAAATCAAATTTTTGTAATAATTGTGCCCGTTCAAATAAAGCTTCTGCTGCTGTTTCTAAACCTGGCATAATAATTGTTCCTAAGAGAATTCCTTGTTTTAGTAATGAAATTGTTGTTGCTGTTCCCATATTAACTAAAATAACATCTTGTTTAGGAAATAAAACTAATGTTGCATATGAACCAACAATTAAATCAGCACCAAGATTGCGAAGATTAGGAATGTCTGTTTTTAATCGCTCAGTAAACAAATTTTTTTTAACTTGATAAAAAGGAATTTTTAAATCTGCAGCTAATTGGTAAAATAAATCATCTCACATTGGCCGAACAGAAAATAAAGCTAATAATGTAAGATCTGTTAAAACTAATTTTATTGTACTTAAAACAGTTATTATTTTTTGCCGAAAATTCTTTTCAGCAACTAATTCGCGACTAGACATTGTTAAAAAAACAATAATCTTTTTTTGAGAATTAAGAATTGCAAATTTAATTGCTGTATTACCAATATCAACTAATAATTTCATTAATGTGTTCGCTCCTTTATTAATTCACTAATTGCTGCTAAAATTTCTTTTGCAATAATAATTTTGTTTTGACTAGGAATTTGTTGATGCCCTTTTTTTTGTTAATAAAATGATTTCATTTTGATCAGTACCCATAACATTAATTTGATTGATAATAATTAAATCTAAATTTTTGTCAATTAACTTTTGACGAGCATAATCTAAAACAAAATTATTTTGAGCACTAAAACCAACTAAAATTTGGTGCTGTTTTAACTTACCTAATTCAGATAAGACACCAACATTAGGAAGTAATGATACAGCAAGTTGAGGATTTTTTCGCTTGCTAATTTTTCCTTTAATAGGAACCGCAACTTGATAATTATTTAAAGCAGCGCACGCAATAATAATGTCTTGTTCTTTATACGTTTTTAACATTGCTGTTAACATTTCATTGTTTGTGTTTGCTTTAACATGCTCATAATAAATTGGAAAATCACAATCACCAACAATTGTTGTTAAGGAACAGTTTGTTCATGTTAATACAGTATGCAATGCATTTCCCATTTTCCCGCTCGAATTATTTGTCAAATAACGAATATCATCTAAATATGTTTTTGTTCGCCCAAAATTAAGCATAACTTTTTTATCTTTTCACAAGTTTTTTCAAACTAAAAATTGCTTTATTTCCCTTAAAACATCTTCTCATTATCATGCACGACCAATCCCAACCATATTGCAAGCAAGCATCCCTGAACGAGGTTCATAAATTTGATTCCCATCTGCTATTAATTGTGCTAAATTCCGTAAATTAGCTGGTGATAAATAAATCTTACTATTCATTGCAGGAAAAATCATTTTATAACTTTGCGTAGCACTATATAATAAACTCGCTAACGTATTTGTAAAACCATGAGCAATCTGAGCAATAAAGTTTTGTGTTGCTGGGTAAACAACAAATAAATCAGCTTGCTCAGCAATTGTAATATGTTTTGATAAGTCTTTTTTATCATAATATTGTTTCATAAAAATTTCGGTTTTTGCTGTTGTTGGTCAATCCTTTAAAAATTTTAAAGCATCTTGTGTTAAAAGCAATTCAACATCATGTTCTTTCTTCAATGCTTCATATAAATGAAGACCCTTATGAGCAGCAATGCTTCCCGTAATAACTAAAATAATTTTTGCAATCTTAACACCTCACTCATTGTTATAATTATATAAATAAAAATCGATATATTAAAGACTGCACCCCAAAAAGTAAGTAAAATTAAAAAAGAACTTTACTAAACTTTTAGAGGAGGTGCATTTTTTAATGGCAGGAAAAGAACAAAAATTTAAAACATATACTGCAGAATTTCGAAAAAATACAGTAAAAGAAATTGAACAAACATCGC
>NZ_RCOO01000153.1:0-2811 GCF_003987485.1 Spiroplasma endosymbiont of Megaselia nigra | reverse complement strand
AATTTCTTTGTCATGAATCAAGTGTTTTTATATTTACTTTATATTTTTGTGCAATATAAGTAAGCGATGTTTGTTCAATTTCTTTTACTGTATTTTTTCGAAATTCTGCAGTATATTTTTTAAATTTTTGTTCTTTTCCTGCCATTAAAAAATGCACCCCCTCTAAAAGTTTGATAAAGTTCTTTTTTAATTTTACTTACTTTTTGGGGTGCAGTCTTTTCCGTTTCTTTTTATGAATATTGTAAATCCGTAATTCAGTTATTCACCCAACTTTTTTAAAATTTTAAAAAAGTTTTATTTTTTTGATATAATACATTGATAAGAGAGCAAATATTAAGCTAGCATTTTTTAAGAAATGAGTTGAGGTTATGGGGAAAATTAAAGAATTAATTGATATTAATAAAATTGAAAATAATTTAGATTACAATGAATTACATGAAAAAAATCAAGCTCGTAAACAAGAAACGCCATTAGAAATGATGAAACGAATCAAGGCACCTCGAATTAGTTTTTTTAAGTTAGTTGCAATTTATTACCGTCGTTATTTATTACGTTCATTTACAATTTTATTTGCATTAGTACTAAGTTCAACTTCAATTGTTATAATGACTTTTTTAATTAACCAATTAATGAGTGAAATTTTATTTGAATTTGGAGATAATCCAAGTTCAGTCACAACAGGCTTACGATGATATATATGATTAATTATCATTGGTGTTGATTTATTAATTGCCGTAATTACAACAAATATTCGTGAACGAGTAGGTGGAATGCTAGGGCGGAATATTGAAATTGATGTTCGTAATGCAATATTAAATAATTTAGTTAATTTAAACATTGGTTATTATTCTGATAAAAAAATTGGAGAAACAATGACTAAATTAATTAATGATACACAAGTTATTGGGGATGAATCACAATTAACCCCAGCTAACTTAATTAGTATTCCAATTATATTTATTGGTAGTGCAATTTCATTATTAAATATTGATTGAAAATTAGCATTGATTTGTTTAGGATCAACAGCATTATTTATGGTTGCTGTGGCAGTAACTTTCCGTTCACAAGCATCAGAAACAGAAAATGTTCGTGCTAAAATTACAGATGTTAATGGAGATGTGACCGATCGAATTGCATCAATTTCGCTAATTAACGCAACAGGGACAGAAGAATATGAACGTGTTCGTTTTGAACAAATTCATAAAGAATATTACCGTGTTAATCGTCGTTTAAATCTTATTCAAGCACGAATGACAACAATTATTATTTTATGTGCATTAAGTTTAACAGTGATTGTTGTTTTAGCAAGTATTATTTTATATGGTAATAAAGGAGCAGAACATACTAATCGTATTATGAAAATTTTGCCAGCCTTTATTACAGGGGTTAATACTTTGGCATTTCCAATTTGAACTTTAACTGGATTAGTTCCAGGATTAGCACGTGCAACAGCTTCAACAAAACGAATTATTCAATTAATTCGTGTTGATACAATCATTGATCCAAACCGTAATGCGCCTGAGATACAAGAAGTTAAAGGTGATATTATTTTAAAAGATATTGTTTTTGAATACCCTGAAAAACCAGGTGTTATTATTTTACCTAAAACAACAGTTACATTTGAAAAAGGAAAAAGTTATGCTTTCGTTGGAGAAACTGGAAGTGGTAAATCAACAATTTCAAAATTATTATTACGTTTCTATGATCCAACGAGTGGGGAAGTTATTGTTAATAACACTAATCTAAAAAAATTAAATTTAGCAAGTTATTTAAAACATGTTGGTTATGTTGAACAAGAACCAAAAATTTTATTTGGGGATGTAATTTATAATGTTAAATACGGAATGTTTAATGCAACATATGAAGAAGTAGTTGAAGCTTGTAAAAAAGCCAATCTGCATGATTTAGTAATGTGTTGAAAAAATGGTTATAATACTATTTTAGGAGAACGAGGGTTTATGTTATCAGGTGGACAAAAGCAACGCCTAGTTATTGCCCGAATGATTTTAAAGAACCCACAAATTTTAATCTTAGATGAAGCAACAAGTGCTTTAGATAATATTGTGGAAAAAGAAATTCAAGCTGAATTAGAAAAAATTATGGTTGGTAAAACAACAATTTCAATTGCTCACCGATTAAGTACAATTAAAAATGTTGATCAAATTTTTGTCTTAGGAAAAGGGCAAGGAATTATTCAAAATGGTAAGTATGATGAGTTAATTGCAGTTGATGGTCCATTCCGTGACCTTCATCGTGCTGGTAATCAAGGAAAATAAAAAAGTGTTTATTTTGAACATCTAAAATAAAATTGACAGAAAAAAGAGACAAACATTTTCTGTTATATAATTTTATTGAAAGGATGTTCTTTTCTTATGGCAAAACAATGAAACAAAAATGAAAAACTAGAAATTTTAACATTTGCTGAGTTAAATGGCATTAAACTAACAGTTCAAAAATATAACATAGCCAAATCTACTATACATAGATGACGTGTAGACGCACAAAACAATTTTGATAACCTAGAATGAGGTCGTGGATCTCAAAGTAAACAAAAGACAAAAAGAAGAATTAGTATTTCAACAATTGACTCAAATGATGTCAAAAAAAATGTCACGTTCTGAATTAGAAGAGTAGAGTGCACCCCAAAAAGTAAGTATTAGTAAAAAAGGTTTAT
Organism: Spiroplasma endosymbiont of Megaselia nigra; assembly: GCF_003987485.1. Classification (NCBI taxonomy): domain Bacteria; kingdom Bacillati; phylum Mycoplasmatota; class Mollicutes; order Entomoplasmatales; family Spiroplasmataceae; genus Spiroplasma; species Spiroplasma endosymbiont of Megaselia nigra. The sequence continues at coordinate 137 of NZ_RCOO01000153.1, read as the reverse complement.
AAACTTTTATTTATTATATCCTTTTCTTTGCGGCTTGAATATCATTTATTTCATTTTTTAACATCATTAATATATTCGTCATGCGATAAGTAAATATTGTTATGAATTGTTGCTTTTTTTAATAAAGAATGAAAACT
>NZ_RCOO01000152.1:0-2842 GCF_003987485.1 Spiroplasma endosymbiont of Megaselia nigra | reverse complement strand
TCTAAAATAATTTCAGCAGTTTTAATATCTAAACTACCATCTTCATTTTTAATAGGTTCACTATTTTCATTAATAAGAACATATTTTACATTTTTTAATGTCATTATTTTCCCCCCTATTTTTTAATATTTGTATTTGTTCTTTTTCTAATTGCTTTTTTTATTATTTCAAAACTATCGACTCGAAAAGATAAAAAATATCGTTTAGTTTTTATATTTAACTGATTAAATACTGAACCTTTAATTTTTATCTCATCATCTTTCTTTAATTTCAAAAACTCAGTTAAAATAGATGGGTTATATATTGATAATGTTGAATAATTTAATCCTTCTCATTGACATTTAGCCGAACAAGCATCAACTTCAACACCACCAGCAACCAGTGCCTTAATTTTGGTTTTAATCGGATTTTCATGTAATCTAACAGTTAATTCTAATTTATTAACCCTTTTATTTTTTATTTTATGTTTATTAGTTGTTGATTTTTTAGGTAAATTACTTTTTGTTTGTGCCATTTTTATCAACTCCTTTTGCTAAAAAATATTGTAAGTGTTTTCAAGCATCATGTTCGTGCTCTGACATTTTAATATTTCCTTTATAAATATAATTTTTCTTAACAACTGGCGATTGTAAAACATAATTTAAATTAAATAGATATTTGCATAAAACTTTTAAACCACCGATAAATTTAGGAGTAGATAGTGGGTTTTTTATTTTTAAACCCTTATGAAGTTGATAATCTTCAATTATTACAATAACTTTATTTAAATAAGAACAAGTTTTATTTTTAAAATCATTTAATATTAAATACATATTATTTATTGCTTCTTCTTCATTTATGGAATTAAAAGTAATATTATTAATTATTTTCTTTTGCAAAACATTATAAATAATAATACCAGTTTGTCCAATTCCAGCAGGATCAATTGAAATAATATATTTCATGTTCTTTATTATTTATAATGTTTTATTTAAATAAAAAATATAAATTTTCTAATTGTTTGATTATTTTTAACACAAAAACCCACCTTCATACATTTAATCAACTAAATTATCTTGTAAATAAAAAATAATTTATTAATAAAAATAAATTGTATAAATACAATCTAAATATTAATAAATTAAATATCTTTTTTTATTTTATTTGCTTTTTTAAATTGTAAATGTATAAAATAAAAAATTAAATTTATAGTAATAAATAATATTTAGTGGTATAAATTGTATTTAACAATTTAAATATTAAGAATTACACATAAATTTAATTCCTAACATTTTAATTTTATAACAAAAAAAGAAAAAAAGCAAATAAAATAAAAAAAAATAATCAATAATTCTATACCACTAAAATTAAAGATTATTTTTAAAATAGAATAAGCTTTATATTTGGACTTATTCATAATCATTATAACATATAAAATAATGAAAAAACAATACATATATATATTAAAAAACATATTTTAAAATATTTATAAAGGGGGAAACTAAAAACCTATTTATTTTTTTATTAAGATGTCCAAATATAAAAAACAAGTTTTTGTCTCATAAAAATTATATCATTTTTAAAAAACAAAAATTAAAGAATTATGGTAAAATAAAAGTAATTAAGATTACTAAAATTAAATTTATGTGTAATTCTTAATATTTAAATTGTTAAATACAATTTATACCGCTAAATATTATTTATTACTATAAATTTAATTTTTTAATTAGTAATTATTAATTAAAAAAAATAATATTTAACTTATTTTTGGTAGTAAATTGTTTTTAAAAACAATTTACTACTTTTTTTATTTTTATTTAAATTATTTTAATTTGTTGTTGTGAATAAATTAAAAATAAAAATTTAATGTTTTGCTTAATTGGAAGACCGAAAAACCAAAGATAGCTTTTATAAAAAATATTGGAGTAAGCTGCTGCCTCGGATAAAAAGATGCTACACAACTGTAAAGTAGTTTTTTGCTTTTTTCATAATTTCGTAATAAGTTGGCTGTAAAAAGAGGATTAATTTCCGTGCCTAAATTTTACAATAACTACAATAAAAATAAAAAAGTGTGGGTAGCAGTAGATGACTGTTTAAGAACTGGATTTGGATTTCTTAATTAACTACAAGGGACACAAATCAGGGGGTATTTGTGTCAAATTACTAAATAAAAATTTAATGGAGGTTTGTAAAAAAAATGAAATATTTTACTAAAATTAATAATAAAAACCAAGCTACTAGCTATTTTCATTTAAATAATAAATATGATTTAAATTTTAGTGACTATAATTTTGGTTTTGATTGAGAAGTATTTAAAGATTTTGTTGGTGATAGTTATGCCCGATATTTTACTTCGCCAAGTTTTTTTAAATTTGTTTCAGCTGGTCGTGGTACTAATAAAACATGAAATCATTTAGCAGAAAAATTATTTTTTGCTTGTAATTTTACCGATGCTTCATCTAATATTTTACGAAGATACGCCAACACCCACGAAGATACTACATTTGGCGATACAATTAATGTCTGTAACTATCTATATGATAAATATGGGATTGATATAGGACCCGACAATGAAAATGGCATTGTTTGACCTAAAAATGTTAAAGAAGGTGGCGAAATTGTTTTTCCTAGTGGTGTTCGCATTGCTTTTGCAGGTTATGCTAATGGTAATAAAATTATGGGAAAAGTTGGTAAAGGTAGCGGTATTATATCGGCCTGAACAGATGAAATGATACATGCTGAAGAAAAAGAAATTTTAACGGACAAAGAACTAGATAAAAGATATAATAATTTAAGAGTTTCAATGTTTCGTTCTAAAAGTTTAAAAGTATCTTATGAAAAATACACGGATGAAAATGATAAT
>NZ_RCOO01000151.1:0-2879 GCF_003987485.1 Spiroplasma endosymbiont of Megaselia nigra | reverse complement strand
CCTTTGCCATATAAAAAATGTTTCTCCTAACTTTATATATTTAATAATAACCTAGAAAGGTTTTTTATTTCATATTCTCAGTTAAAAGAAACATTGTAGATTTAATCTCTTTTTCTTTTTATCTTGGTTTAAATGTAATTTTAACTGGGTTATCACTTTTATTGCAAATACCCAATATATTTGGATTATTAATATCTATTGTTATATTTTTATCATTACCAAAATATCTATAATAAATTCCAGTTGATGTATCCAAATAAAATGATGAAAAATCTGGGCGAACTACTTTTGAAAATCTAATTTTTAATTTCATATCATTAGTATAATATGCTTGTAATTCTATTTCTTTAATTTTATCATTATCACTATTGGATAATTTTGTTATTTGAAGTAATAAACTTAAATCAGTTTTTCCAAATTTATAGCGACTTTGATAAGCAAATCCAGTTGTTAATCCATTAGTATATGCTATAGGTTCAAATGTTTTAATTTCATTAGTTATATTATCAGTATATAAAGTTCTTGTATTTTCAAAATTAACTTTATCAACTTGTGTTCTACCGTTTAATTTTAAAGTTGCATTAGATAATAAACCAAAATTAATATTACAATTATTACCGTATGATAAATTAACATTTCTATTAGGAATAAAATTTTCTATTTCAGGTGACACACATTCAACTTGTAAATTACCTAGATTACTTATTTCAATAGTTTTATAAGCATCTTGAAATTTACTGATACTTTGAATTGTTGGGTAAATTTGTTTTAAATCAATTTCTACTTCATAATAAGCATTATAATAATTATTACTAAATAAATTAATAAAATCTTTTTTTCAAAGAAAAGAAACAGTTGTGCCACATTGTGCTGGAGCGGTAATTTTAGTTTTTAATGGTAACACTACATCAGAAGGCATAATATCTTTTGTATAAGGTTTGTAGTTATATGGAACTGGTGGTAAGACATATTGTGGGTAATTAAATGTTGGTACTTCATAATCATGTGGTAATAAGAAACTAGTTTTATAATTAGTTGTCATATCGCGTAAATAATTATTTAGTGTACTTTTTGTTTTACCTCTGAAACTTCATACTGATAAGCGTAAATAATCTTCTTCATTATTAGTATATGGGTTATCAGCATAAAATATAATTTCAAAATTACCTTTATATAATGCTTGAATAGAAAACATATCAATAATATAACTACAATTTGTACCATCTGGTGTTTGTAAGAATTCTAAATCATTATCTTTTTCACTATCACTAACTGGTGTTTGAGCATCTACTGCTTTGGTTTGTTCATTAATTAAATAAACTCGGTTAGTTTTTTGATTTAATTGTTTTAAATTATAAGTTGAATAAATTAATTCTTCAGTTGGTTTACCATCATTAGTTAAAACAGTACCTTTGCATTTATCAGTTAATAAAGTAGTAAAACCTAAACTAGTGGCATTTGCCCCAAAAATAGCACCAACTTTATCATTCCCTTGTTCTCTAAATATTTCAAATGGTAAATAACCTTTACCTTTTGAGTTGTCAGATCAAAAAGCATCATTATAAAAACTATAAACATTAGCACTCATAAAGCCATTAAGTCATTGAAAATTAGGCCATGATTTTTCATCTTGATTAATTACTCAACCTCATGGAATACCAAATGAAATAAAGTTTAAGAATTTACCAACTCCACCTGGTATCGTAAAAGGGTTAAAAACTAATTTTTGCGTATAGTTTAAAGGTAATACGGTAATTTGGCGATTAATGAAATTATTAATATTTAAGATATCTCAAACATTACATTTACCCATTTTATTATATTCAATTTGAACTTGTCCTACTGTATTGCCAAATTCATCTTTTCTTCTAAAATAAGATGAGGCTTGCGTACTAATAATATTATCAACTGTGCCACTGTTTGTTTTTATTTTTGCGGGTGGTGTTATTTTTCAATCTTTAGACCAGTAAAATTTAGAGTCTTTATCTTCTTTATGAATATTTCTACCAACAGTAGAATTAGTTGCTGATGTAGTACTAGGGTCGGTTATAACAATACCTTCGCTATTTTTTTGATTTCAAAAATCATATCTTGCTTCCATATCTTTTTTTCAATCTTCATAACCTGCTATCATAGTTGGTTGTATCCCTTGAATGTTATATCAACTTACTTCGGGTGAAGCATAAGTATTTATTTTATCAGGTGGAGCAGGAAACATGTTATACATTAATAAATCACGGGAGTTCATTACTTTTTTATTAAATTGACCTTTAATAATTGGTCGGCCAATAACTGGCATATCAAAAAAGATTGGATTACCATAAAATTTAACTGCCATTGCTCTAACCCCTGGGTCTTTTAATAAAATGTCATCTAATTCAACAATACCTTTATTTAATTTTTCATCATAAGTTATTTTAGGAAAACAATAACCTTCACCTGGGGCACTTGTTTGAATAAATTGTCTTACTGATAAACCACTGTGACTAATTTTGTCATTAATACTTGAAAGGGTAATTTCTTGTCATAAAAAACTACCATCATAAGGTGAATAATAATTAATAACATTTGATGGATATAATCATTGTCTATCTTGGGGTGCAGAATTAATATCACCACCTCCAATATTTAAACCACGGTCATTAAATACAGTATAAAAATTATAATAATCATTAATATTTAATTTATTTACATCTTCATCTAAAATTAATAAAGTATATTGTCTTTCCGTTGATTGTTGAGTAAATACTTGTTCGAATTTAGCTTCACCGAATTGGATTGAACTTCTATCATCAATCATATAAGCATCTCAATATTTACCAACTTTAACCTCTTTTGTATAAAAGTTATCAGCTTTATTATCATTATTAATAAAATAA
>NZ_RCOO01000150.1:0-2887 GCF_003987485.1 Spiroplasma endosymbiont of Megaselia nigra | reverse complement strand
AGTTTTCATTCTTTATTAAAAAAAGCAACAATTCATAACAATATTTACTTATCGCATGACGAATATATTAATGATGTTAAAAAATGAAATAAATGATATTCAAGCCGCAAAGAAAAGGATATAATAAATAAAAGTTTATAAACCTTTTTTACTAATACTTACTTTTTGGGGTGCACTCTATAATTATATCACTTTTTATTAATAAAAAATTGCTAACAATAGCAATTAATCATCTAACTTTAAAACAGCCATAAAAGCTTCTTGGGGGACTTCAACTGAGCCAATTGCTTTCATTCGTTTTTTTCCTTCTTTTTGTTTTTCTAATAATTTCTTTTTCCGAGTAATATCACCACCATAACATTTTGCTAAGACATTTTTACGCATTGCTTTAATATCTTCTCGTGCAATAACTTTATGATTAATGGCTGCCTGAATTGGAACTTCAAAATTTTGCCGAGGGATAATTTCTTTTAATTTTGCACATAAGGCTTTACCACGCCCATAAGCAAAATCACGATGAACAATAATTGATAAAGCATCAATAATTTCATTGTTTAATAAAATATCCATTTTAACTAATTTATTAGGACGATAACCAATAAAATCATAGTCTAATGAAGCATAACCTTTACTAATTGATTTTAACCGATCAAAAAAATCAAACACAATTTCATTTAATGGCATTTCATAAGTTAAAATTCGCCGTGTATCATCAATATACTCTAAATTAACATATGTTCCGCGTTTATTTTGACATAATTCCATTAATGAACCAATATATTGCTTAGGAGTCATAATCGTTGCTTTGACAAATGGTTCTTCAATGCGATCAATTTTTTGCACATCTGGTAACTCACTTGGATTATCAATACTAATCATTTCCTTATTTGTTAAATAAACATGATAAATTACCGATGGAACAGTTGCAATTAATTCTAAATTATATTCTCGTTCTAACCGTTCTTGAATAACATCCATATGTAATAATCCTAAAAAGCCACAACGAAAACCAAAACCTAATGCTTGTGATGTTTCTGGTTCATAAACAAGGGAAGCATCAGATAACTGAATTTTTTCTAAAGATTCTTTTAAATCTTTATATTTAGCGGAATCAATTGGATATAATCCACAAAATACCACTGGGTTCATTTTTTTATATCCTGGTAATGGCTGTTGAGCTGGATTAGCAACGGTTGTAATCGTATCACCAACCCGAACATCACGGACCATTTTAATACTTGCTGCTAATCAACCTACTTCACCAGCAACTAATTGGTTTTTTTTAACTTCTTTTGGTGTTTTAACTCCTAATTCGGTAACTTCATAAACAGCACCAGTATTCATTAATTTAATTTTTTCACCAACGCGAACAATTCCTTGTTTAACTCGAATTGAAACAATTACACCACGATATTTATCATAATATGAGTCAAAAATTAATGCTTGCAATGGAATATTATCATCGCCTTCTAACGGCGCAGGGATATCTTTAACAATTGCTTCTAAGACCTGTTCAATATTTAACCCTGTCTTAGCACTAATTAATGGTGCATTTGTTGTTGGAATTCCAATTAAATTTTCAATTTCTTCTTTGACACGGTCTGGATCAGCAGATGGTAAATCAATTTTATTAATAACAGGAATAATTGCTAAATTATTATCAATTGCTAAATAAACATTTGCTAATGTTTGGGCTTCAATTCCTTGTGCTGCATCAACAACTAAAATTGCTCCTTCACAAGCTGCTAAACTACGTGAAACTTCATAGGTAAAATCAACATGCCCTGGTGTATCAATTAAATGAAAAATATACTCTTGTTGATCTTGAGCACGATATTTTAACTGAACAGAATTTAATTTAATTGTTATTCCTCGTTCACGTTCTAAATCCATTGAATCCAATAATTGTTCTTGCATTTCTCGTTTTTCAACTGTCCCTGTTAACTCTAAAATCCGGTCTGCTAAGGTTGACTTCCCATGGTCAATATGAGCAATAATTGAAAAATTACGAATTAATTTTTTATCCATTTAAAATTAAAACCCTTTCTATAAACAGTCACATCTCTGATATTATTATACATAATTTTAGCAAAATAACCTGAAATAGCAGGTTTTAATAATAAATAATTATAGTCACATTGAATTTTTAAAATAAATACGATAAAATATATTATACAATTTAAAAAATGAAACTCTGAAACAATTATTTTTAAAAAAAGATAAAATTATTAGTGTTTATTAATATCACGGAATGGGGAATAATTGTGAGTACTAACTTTACAGAATATTACAATCAGTTAATGGCTGACGTAACTTTAATTACGAATGTTGAAAAAATTTCTGATACAAAAAAAAGATTGGTTGTATACATTATTAAAAAATTTAAAAAATTTTAATACAAAACAAATTAAGCTGCAACAACATGAAGGGTTAATTTACCAAATTATGCGTTTTATTAATCATAGTACGGGATTTATTCATAAACGTATTAGTAATGCCCTTAATGAATATCGAAAATTATATCGACAACATTTTAAAGTTAATTTAAACATGCGACAAGAAAATTTACGAATTTTTGATTATTGTTAAAAACAACTACAAGCTAATTATGGCAACAAACTTAAAATTTTACGAGAATCAATCATTAATTATTATTACTTAAATTATTTAAAAGATAAAATTGAAGAAACATTAAAAATTATTAGTTTAGAGTGCACCCCAAAAAGTAAGTATTAGTAAAAAAGGTTTATAAACTTTTATTTATTATATCCTTTTCTTTGCGGCTTGAATATCATTTATTTCATTTTTTAACATCATTAATATATTCGTCATGCGATAAGTAAATATTGTTATGAATTGTTGCTTTTTTTAATAAAGAATGAAAACT
>NZ_RCOO01000149.1:0-2893 GCF_003987485.1 Spiroplasma endosymbiont of Megaselia nigra | reverse complement strand
CCCCCACAAAAATAATGTTCGATGCACCACAGACGACGATAGCAAAACCAGCAACAAAAAACCCTTATAAAATAAGGGTTTTAAACAGAGGGCTAAGTTAAATTATTCGGTTTAAATTGATCTAAATATTTCACAAGAATACTAATCAATTTTTATGATAAAATTTTTTCTGTATAAAAAATATCAATATCAACTTATCAATTTATTAAAATAACAAAAAAATCGCAATTTCAGAAAGGAAACAATGAAATGAAAAAATTACTAAGTATTTTAGGCGTTATTGGTTTAACTATATCCGGAGCAAGCAATGTTATTGCTTGTAAACAAGGAAAAAAAGAAGAAAAGGATTTAAATGAAGAAAATAACAATGATATAAAAACTTGAAATAAAATTATGCAAGAAACAAAAAATAATTTTTTAAATCAAATGAAAAAAGAAGATATGGTTTTTGAAATTAATCAAAGTAAACTATATGATGAAGTTTCTGAAACAGAACAAAATAAAACTAAAGATTTACAAGGAACGGAAAGAAATATTATTGAACAAATTATTCAAAATAATTTTAAAAACATTAATGATAAAATAAAAGAAGAATATTCTAATTTTTATTATGATCATGACCCTATTAAAATTGTTGAAAATACAGATACATTTACTATAAATAATATTGATCCAAAAGCTTACAGCATTATAAAAAAAATTCCTGTCGATGATACTAATAAAATTAAAGCAATTAATATAACATATGAATTTCAAATTGAAATAACTTATAAAAAAATTGTTCAAAATTTTAATAACAAATTTGAATTTATTTTTACAACAAATAAAAACTTTATTTTAAATAAAATTTCGGAATTAGTTGATTATATTACACAAAAAATTAATCAATTTTGTAATGATAAAAATAACTCTAAATTTATATATAGCGAGAAAATTGAAAATGAAGGTTTAGATATTTTTAATGACAATATTAATAGTACAATAGTAAATAATTCTATTAAAACAAAATTCATTAATTTTTTACAAGAAAAACAAAATGAAGAAAACAAAAATTTTATTTTTAAAGTAAACAATAATTTTTTAATTAACAAAACTGATGATGAATCAGATATTTATAAAATATGGGATGATTTTACAATAAAGAATGAAAAACTGAGATCTGACGAAGATAATCTAGAAAAAAATCTTGTTTCAAATTGACTTTTTAAAGAAAATAATCTTATTAAAGATAGTGGAGAAGATTTTAGTAATTTTTATTATGATGAAAATTTAATAGAAAATGAAATAAAAATTAATTCTTTTATTGTTAATTTAAATTCTATTTCTATTTATGGTCTTCCGTTAATAAATAAAACTTTTGATAATAAAATTAATTTTTACATACCAAAACAATGAATTAAAGAACGAATAAAAGAATTTGGAAATTTAATTTATGAATTTTTTAAATTCTTTAATATTAAATTAAATAATGACAAAACAATAACATTAAAAGTTAATTCTAATTTGTTTGAGTCAATCAAAAATAACAATAATACTCAATATAGTGTATTTAATATATTAATGAAAGAATTTAAAAACAATAAAAGAAAACTAAAAGGAATAAATATTTTTAATTCATACAGCAGCAACCAATTTAATTCAAATTTAATTTCAGTAGACAACAATAAAATATTTTTTAATAATTCTAAACCTTCAAAAAAAATATGATCAATAGGTTTTTCTTATGGTATTTTTTTAAACAAATTTTATTATATTCCTTTTGGTTCTGAAAATAATAAAGCAAATTTTGATATAGAAAAAAAATAATTAGTATACTAATTATTTTTTTTATTTTCATTATGTTTTTATATATATCTAGTTTTTTAATTTAATATTAAAGAATTTAAAAAATTCATAAATTAATAAAAAAGACAACGAAAAAACAATTTCTTTAAAAAATGATTTTATGAGTACTAGTGAAAATGATAAAAAACTTTTAATGCGTTTATATATTGATTATTGTAAATTAATGTTTAATTTATTATTAACAAATAATAAAATCTAATTATTTTATTCCTTATTGTTTCAAATTTCGTGGGTGTTTAGTTCTTGTCACGCATAGTTATTGTGTGGATCAAATGATGACTTGTTGTAGTTCTGGTTTAAAGTCATCTTTGTCAATTTGGCGTTGAATTCAGTTAGCGAGTGTTTGGGTTGGGGTAATTCAATATATTTGTCCGCCATTGCGTAGTCATTTGGTATGCTCATCTAATTTTTTCTTAAAGCGACTGGGTGATTTTTGTGTGCTCTCAAATTCGACTAATTGAATTGCTCCATCAGTTTTGTAAACAATTAAGTCGGGGTAGGCATTTAAGTTGCCGTTTTCCATTTTTAACTCCCGCTCAGTTTGGTAGTGCTCGATATCATTTTGTGCGACAAGTCATTTAATCAACATATCTTGGTGGGGGAGTTCATAGCAATTTATCTTAATTGCTTTTTTATGGTCTCGCCCAACAAAAGTATTACCTTTATGAGAAAGATAATAAATGTTTTTTCTTGTATGTTGGTCTATTTTATAAAAACCTTTTTTTAAATTTCGCTCTAAAATTCGCTTAGTGCTTACGAATGATTTTTGTGTCAGCAATGCGACTTGTTCAATATTTAAGTATCCTCAACGATTTATCATCAGCAATATTTTTTCTAACTCACCCATAACATCAACTCCTTACCAGCCAATTTTGTCATACCAACAGGGTGGGGTTTTTTCTTTTTTGCGTTCGCTTTTTTCTTTTAAAGGCATGGGCAAAAAGAAAAAAGGAACTAGGTGGTTATTTATTACTTTTTTGAATAAAATTACTACTAAACTTATTTAAAAAATATATAAAATTTATTAAATATGTTGTTTTGGTATGGT
>NZ_RCOO01000148.1:0-3000 GCF_003987485.1 Spiroplasma endosymbiont of Megaselia nigra | reverse complement strand
CCTAAATTTGTATCATTTTTAAATTTTGATATTTTACAAAAATTTTCATTATTTGGTTTTCACACAACAAAATATCATTTATTATCAACTGTATTAAATGGTCTTTCTTGTGCTTTAACTTCCTTTCAATAATTTATTGGTTCTGGAGTAATTGTTCTATTACTAAAATTAAAATATAATGAATTTAATCGTATTTCACAATCTGAAAAATAAAAATATTCTTCTAACCTATTTGGTTTTGAAATTAATTCAAAATAATAAGGAGAAAATAATTTAACATCATCATTATATCCTTTATTAATTGCGTATTTACTATATGTATAGTTTGATAACATATAAATAATTTGTTTAAATCTTTTAATAACATTTTCATTAATAGATGTTGAATTATCTAATTTTCAATTTTCAAGTAAGCCGTCAATGACATCTTCGGGTTTTTGCCCTTCAAATTGTTGGCGTAATTCTGCTACTTTATTAGCAGGATTTCCCTTTTCGTCGTATTTTGCCCCTTGAAATTTTCTATCATAATTATAACGATATGTTAAATAATTTAATAAAACTTGTTCTAAATCATTTTTATTTATTAAATCTAAAATATTTTTACCTTGAATATAGTTTTTGGCAATACTTCATGGTAAAAAACTTTCCGTAAATCAATACTGAAATATTCTTAAATTAGGGTTTGTTTCAATGAGCATTGATAACAAGGGTACTAAACTAGCATTTTCAACAATTGATGATGGGTAGGAATAAACACCATTCACATTTCCTCAACATTTGATATTACCAAATAACATTGATTTAGGATATTTAATTTCAATGCCAGTAAATACTGTATCTTCTGGCAATGATTTTTGCAAAACTAAATGAATACTATTTTGGTTTTTTCACTTAAAGTCAGTTATTTTAACTAAATGCGTAGATTTAATAATGTCAACACCCTCAGGTGAATAGGGGCGTTTATATTCTTCAATGATATAACATTCATTTTTGTTGTCTTCGGTAATTGGTTCATTAATAGATACTATTTTTAAGTCATAGGATTCTAAAAATTCTTTGTCTTGTTTTGTAATATCATTAATTAAAATATCTTTTTCATCAATCATTACATAACTTGTGCTATTATCTTGAATTGTGGTATTTTGTTGAACTTGCAATTTAAAATTAAAATCACTAATTTCATAGCCAATAATTTTAATATATTCATCTTTGTTAATAAAACCAATTTTAACGCTATTTTGAGAGTAATTTAAGATTGGTTTTTGGTTTGTTTTAACAAGATTATTAATTTTATAAATATATAAGGTTCTAGCACGGTCTTCGGTAAATAATTGTTCTAAATCAGGATCACTGTACTGCGATTGATTAGCAAAATCTAACGGAATACTATCAATTGAATAATCAATTTGTTCATCATTTTCTGCTAATTGTGCTAACATTTTTTCAGAGGGTTTTAACATTATTCTTGTTCTCCTTCTTCATTAGGCATATTAATAATAGTTTGGTTGTTTTTTAATTGTCTGTTTAAAGTAGCATTTACTGGTAAACGAACATCAACAATTAACTCATCAATATTTTTAATATTGAATGTTCTACTGTTTAAAATTGCATTATCATATTTAATTAACTTCATAACGAATTCAGTTAATTTAATTTCTCTAATATATATCATTTGTTCGTATGATGCGTTTGTTTGAATATTTACACCAGCAACTTCCGCCTGAGTTTGTTGGGCCCCCTTAGCAATTGCAGGAACATGATGGCGATTTATTTTATAGTAATTAGTTAATAATCAATCATATATTTTGGTTAATTGTTCACCTTTAAAATTACCAGCAATATAGTCTACTGGTTGAAAATTACTATCAGGATCACCTTCAACTAATAACAGGTCATTTTCAATAAATGAAGCCAACATTTTACTAATTTCTTGGTCAACTACACCAGTAACCCCATTAGTATTAATGGTAAATTTACCACTATTTAACAATGGGTCTAACATTATCTTTTCAGCAATAATATCTAAAATACTGGCAAATTGTTTACCATAACGAGCAGAAGGTTCAAAATTAGGGTTATTTGGAATAATTTCAATTGGTATAAAATTAAGTGGCAATATTTCCTCTCTTTGTAATGTTGTATAGTTATTTCATTTAGCATCATCAATATATAAGTCGGTAATAGTACTGTATAATCGTGTTTTTAATTTTCTAATAACTTTTACTTGTTTAGTTACATAATCAATTTCTAATTTTTCAGTAATAAAAATACTATGGTCATTTTTAATATAAGGATCATAATCAAAAGTACAAGATACTAAATTACCTAATTCATCATACTGGTCATTGTAAAAATTAATAGTAATAAAATTAAGTTTTGAATTATTGGCAAAAATAAAATAGGCACCTTTACCATTTTTATTAATTTTATATTCGTTATATCAATTCTTATTAGTAAAATCTTGTATTTTTAAAAAGTTATTAATTAATTTAGTATCTTTTTTTTTGATTAGTAAGTGGATTATAAATGCTAATTTCTAAATCACGCGGATTTAAAAAATTAGCATTATCTTCACAAATTCTTTTTTCTAAAATCTCATTATGTTTTTGAACAGTGACATTTTTACGATTAGTAATCGTTGATGCTAAATTAAGATAATAACTATCAATATCATAGCTTTTCTTTAATTTCTTTTTTGCTGGTAACAATCCCATTTATATCACCCCTTTATTTTTTTGTATCTTCTTTTTTAATAACATCTTCAATACTATTTTGTTTTTGTTGTTTGTTATGAGTTTTGATAAATCTAATAGTTTCAATAATTAAAACAACAACCCCAAAACCATTAAGCATTGCACCAATAATTACATATGCAGGTCAACCAATTCCTAATTTAGTAGGTCCTATAAAACAAATAATAATTCCTGCAATAAAAAACAATGATGAAACTCCAAAGATTTTCAAAAACATAATTACATCTTTAACTTCTACTTTTGGCAT
>NZ_RCOO01000147.1:0-3016 GCF_003987485.1 Spiroplasma endosymbiont of Megaselia nigra | reverse complement strand
GGGTAAAAATTATCATTGTGCTGATAATATTGTTATTGAAAGTTTTCATTCTTTATTAAAAAAAGCAACAATTCATAACAATATTTACTTATCGCATGATGAATATATTAATGATGTTAAAAAATGAAATAAATGATATTCAAGCCGCAAAGAAAAGGATATAATAAATAAAAGTTTATAAACCTTTTTTACTAATACTTACTTTTTGGGGTGCACTCTAAACACCCTATCAGTTTTTAAAATTTTCCTTACCTATTCATTATTATTTTCATTATCCCTTTGAACATTATTAATTTGTGTTTTAATTCGTTCACGACGTTTTGCTTCTGCTTCCTTTGCTGTTTGCTCTTCAATTTCTAACATGCGTGATAAATAAGGATTACGATTAGTATGATATTCTTTAACGTGGTTCATATCTGGTTCAGAATCACTGTTTCGTAAATCATGCAATTTCTTATGATATCCTGATGCATTTTGTGATAATGGTTTCGGGCGACGAAGAAACTGATTATTTAAATTATTTTCTTGTAAATTAAGTAGCTTTTTAAATCTAACTGCTCCCGCTTTTGTTGAATTATGTTGGATTAATCGACGACGTTGCTCTAATGGCATATCTTCAGAAAAATTATCATCAATATGATAAACTTCAGCAACTGCATTGCGAATCTGTTCATTAATTTCTCTTTGCTCTTCAATTCCTTCAAACATTGCTGTTTGCTCATAATCATCAACATTATGTTGTGGCATTGGATTACGAATTTTTTCTTTAATTTGTTCTAATTCTACTTTTAACTCAGCTGTTCTATCGCCAAAAATATTTGCTCCACTTTTTCGTGGCTTTAATAAAAATGATACCGTTTGTGCTGTTGGTTCAGATAATTTATTTTTAGTTTTTAAAGTTGATGGAATAATTTCTTTATTTGTAACTGGATCATATTTTCGAAAATATGGTTCAATGTTAGTTTTATCAAAAGACGAAATTTTTTCTTCAGTAATATGAATTTTCACTAACTCCGCCTTCTTCTCACTCACCCGCTGAGCAATAACATCCTCAATCGAAATTATGGGACTATTTTCTTTTTGTTTTTTATATGAATCCGACATATTAACTTTAAATTCATCAGCACCATCTAATTTTTTTCCATATAAAGGTGAAATAACTTCACATAACGATGTTAAAGAAGATTTATTCTTATTATTTTCAATTGTAATTTTTTCGTTTTCATTTTGATATTGTTTTCGTTCCTGTTTTAAATGAGGATAAGCATCATCATGATTATAATAAGACTCTATTTTATGGTTTTTATTTTCTCTCATCATGAAAACCCCCTTTATTTACATATATTATAAAACATTTCTTATTTTTTAACTAGTCGATTCGAAGCAATATTACTCCGCCCAACCTTTGCTTGATCAACACCATTTAATTGAACAGCATCACCAGTGAAGCCAATATTAATTTTTGCCAACGATTCACCAACGCCATAAATATCAACAGGAACACCTTCTTTTTCAAAATCCTGGATTTTTTGAACATTAAATCCTGATGAAACAATAATTTTAATATGTTGATATCCTGCCTTATCTAGAGTTTGACGTAAAGCACGAATTAAGTGTTTATTAACACCATTAATTTCACTACTTGGATACTTCTCTTCTTTTCCAAAAAAATATTTATCGATTAATGATTGAGAAGTATCAACACGAACTGCATATAAATTTGAAAATGCACGTGCTACTTGCAAAGTATCAGTAATAACATCATTATTATAATCAACTAAAGCCACTAATTTATCAGTTGGATAAAACTTTTGATAAGCTTTCAAAGCTGCAATTAAATCACCATTAAAAGCTTGGATTAAAGCATGCGGAACAGTGCCCATAGGCTCATAATTACCAACTAATTTTGTTACTTGTGCTGTTGTAACAAAATTAGTTATTCCACCAATTTTTGCAGCATAACCATCATTTTCTTGATTATAATAATAATCACTACGATCATTCATATATATCACTGGCTTATTATTAGTTGCTTGTAATACACGATAACAATTTGTTGCAATACTTGTTTGTCGTGCTAAAATACCATCAATAATACCTTCTAAATGGCCAAACTGATAATAATGCCCAGTTACTTTTAAAACTGGTTCATTAGCTTGAATTAAATCGCCATCCGTTAAGGCAGTGATTTCTAAACTTTCCGCATTAAAAACTTCTGTTTTTAATAATTCAACACATTCATTAACGCCTGCTAAAATAACATTTTCTTCACGTTGAAAAAACTGCATTGTTATTAAATCATTTGGTTTTTCATTTTTTAAAATATTTGCTGTTTTTAAAAAATAAATTGCACTATAATACCCTGCCTTAATTTTGCCCATTATAATATTCCTTTCAAAAACTATTTCCCAGATGATATTGTTGCTTTGATAATAACATAATTTTTTTACCAATAATAGTAATTGGTAATCCCAATTCGCGTTCAGAACAAAGCATTCCATTTGAAATAATTCCTCGTAATTCACTAGGAACAATTTTTAAACATGAAGGCATAATTGCCCCAACACGCGCAACAACAACCAATTGGCCAATATCACAATTATCAGCTCCACAAATAATTTGTTCAGTTGATAAACCAATGTCTACTTGACAAATATTTAATTTATCTGAATTAGGATGTTTTTTACGCTCAAGAATTTTACCAACAATAAATTGTGGTTGTTGATTAATATTAAAAGGAAAAGACTGCACCCCAAAAAGAAGACTGCACCCCAAAAAGTAAGTAAAATTAAAAAAGAACTTTACTAAACTTTTAGAGGAGGTGCATTTTTTAATGGCAGGAAAAGAACAAAAATTTAAAACATATACTGCAGAATTTCGAAAAAATACAGTAAAAGAAATTGAACAAACATCGCCTACTTATATTGCACAAAAATATAAAGTAAATATAAAAACACTTGATTCATGACAAAGAAATTTTAAAAAAGGAATTTTAAATACACCAAAAGGTCCAAAA
>NZ_RCOO01000146.1:0-3033 GCF_003987485.1 Spiroplasma endosymbiont of Megaselia nigra | reverse complement strand
TGCCTAAGGTTACCCGCATTTACAATGCGATTAGGTCATCCGGATACCCGAAACCGTAATTACTTAGGACTTACATATTTATTTTATCTTTTATAAAGCTATTTGTCTAATATAAATTATATTAATATATATAAATAAAATAAAAATATATTATATATAAATAATTTAACTTAATATATTTCATTGCTAATTTACCCCTTAAAACGCGTAATTAAGAGCTATTTTTCAAAATAAAATTATTAAATAATTCATACTTTTTCTTGCATATATATAATGCACGTATATCTTGATAAAAAGTTTCAAGATTAAGAAAGGAAAATATACAAAATGAAAAAACTGTTTAGTTTATTAAGCATATTAACAATTACTGGAACTGCCGTACCAACAACAATTGCTGCCAGCCCTTATCAAAACCAAAACAATAATTTTGAAATATTAACTAGAGTCAAAAGACAGTATGATAATATACAACGTATAGAACCAAATAATGGAACCCCATTATCATCTATTCAAGGTTTAGTTTTAAATTTAGGAAGAATAAGAATATATGACAATCGCAATGCTGTAGAAGGAGACCAAACTATTTTAAATGCTTTTATTAACATTAATAGAAATATTTTATCTAGAGAAATAAGAGATACTAATAATCTTTATGTTAGCGGAAGATCATATGGATCATACTCAGATACTGCAACAGATTCTTGAGCACATATCTCGTTGTTTGGTCAGCCATATAATCCAGTTTTGGTAACTTTTATTTTCCCTACAATAAGAAACACCGAATCTAATATACAAAGAATTCCGTCAAGACCCCAACAACAACCAATTAGTGAACCTGGATACAATTGAAGTAGTAGATTAAATTTATCTACACAATATCTAACAACAAATTTAGGTAATATTTTTGATACACGCGAAAGAACTATTATACAATCTTTTTTATTAAATAATCAAAATTTACCAACTGAATTAATAAATATTTTAAGAGTTTCAAATGTATCAAGAAGTAGTGCAACAATTTATGTTCCAGAAGGGAATCTAAGATATGAGGGAAATTTAATTGTTTCTTTTAGTACAAATCAAAATTCTTATTATGGTTCTGGTGACTTATAATTAATATAATAATTTAATAAAGTTAAATGGAAATAAATTAATGCCCTATTTCCATTTTTAATTAATTTAACATACCGTAAAAGAAAGGAATTTATAAAAAATGAAAAAAATATTAAGTCTTTTAGGAACAATCACTTTAATTGGAATAAGTACAACAAGTTTAGTTGTTTGTAATACACCAAAAAAATATACACCTGAAGAATTAAAAAAACTAAAAGAAGAAAACAAAATAAATACTGATAATCAAGAAATTAAAGACAATTTAGAATGAATAGCACCGCAAGAAAAACCTTTTAATAAATTTGATGATAAATTATATTATGTGGTATGGCGTGGTGATGAAAATAATGATTGACGAATTATTAAATTTAAAAATGAAGAAAATAAAGGTCTATTAGAAGATTATAATAATTTTATAATTTGTATAAATAAAGAAAAAAAATTATATATATTCAAAAAACAGGGAACAATAGGTTTAAGTCATAAATGAAATAAAAATGATGATTATTTTAAATCAGTTTATCGTTGAAAAGGTGAAGAACAAAAATTACCTAATTTAGATATTGATAAAGATGGCAATATAAAAGTAAATTAATAATAGAAAAAGAGATTTAATATCTCTTTTTTCTTTTTTTATCTTGGTTTAATTGTAATTTTAACTGGGTTAGTACTTTTATTTCTAATACCTAATACATTTTCATTGTTAATATCTATTATTAAATCTTCATCATTACCAAAATAATTAAAAATTTTGTAATTTCCTAAACCTAAAATAAATTTACTCAATACTGATTTTGTAAATCTAATTTTTAATTTTAAATCATTAGTATAATATGCTTGTAAATATGTTTCTTTAATTTTATTGTTATCATTATCAGATAATTTTGTTATTTGCACTAATAATTTAAGAAAATTTTGATGAAAATAATTATAAAGACTAAAGTAATCTCTACTTAGTAAACCATTAGTTTTAAAAGTGTCAATAGTTTTAATATCATTAGTTATTTTTTCTGTATTTATTGTAAAATTATTTGGAAAATTAATATTATCTTGTTGTAATAGACCTTTTTGTTGCAACTTTAAATCTCTTGCTAAAGAAATACTCCCGCCCCTACAATCTATATCACCAAATATTATATTAAAATATCTCTTTGGAATAAATTTTTCTATTTCTGGTGGTACACACTCAACTTGTAAATTAGATAGATTACTTATTTCTATTGTTTTATAAGAACTAATAAATTTATCTATACTTTGAATTGTTGGGTCAATTTTTTTTAAATCAATTTCTATTTCATAATAAGCATAATTAAATTTATCATCAAATAAATTAATAGTATCATCATTATTTTTTTTCTTACATTGTGCTAGTGCTGTAATTTTTGTTTTTAATGGCTGAATTGTATTAACGGCTCAAATATCTTGTGTATAAGTTTTATAGTTATATGGTACTGGTGGGAGAACATATTCAGGGTAATTAAATGTTGGTATTTCATAATCATGCGGGAGTAAGAAACTAGTTTTATAATTAGTTGTCATATCACGTAAATAATTATTTAATGTGCTTTTTGTTTTACCACGAAAACTCCATACTGATAATCTTAAATAATCTTCTTCATTATTTGTATATGGGTTATCAGCATAAAAGATAATTTCAAAATTACCTTTATATAATGCTTGTATTGAAAACATATCAATTATATAACTACAATTTGTACCATCTGGTGTTTGTAAAAACTCTAAATCATTATCTTTTTCACTATCACTAGCTGGTGTTTGTGCATCTACAGCTTTGGTTTGTTCATTAATTAAATAAACTCGATTAGTTTTAGGATTTAATTGTTTTAAATTATAAGTTGAATAAACTAATTCTTCTGTTGGTTTACCATCTTTATTTAAAACAGTACCCTTACATTTATC